>NZ_CP108418.1 GCF_035978755.1 Streptomyces sp. NBC_01298 | reverse complement strand
GTCATTTCGCCTGTTGTCGAAACGGGGTCTGTGCGGGTGCCGTTGCCGGTTCCGGACCCGGTTCGCCGTGCGGTGGAGGAACGCCAGGCCGTCCTGTTCCTCGCCGACGCGGTCGCGCACACGTCCGTCGACGTCCCGCCGCCGGCCCCGGCCGCCGACGATGCAGCTCTTCCTCTTCCCGAACCGCGCGCCGAGCGCGGCACGCTGCCGCTGTGGGAGGACGCGGAGATAGGGGATCGGCTGGCCGCGTACGGGATCGGCCCGGACGGCGAGGCCCAGGCCCCGGACTGGGACAAGCGGTTGAAGTACTGGGAGAGGAAGACGGGCGTGCCCGCGGCCGACAGCGGCGAGTAGGCCGGCGCCCGCGCCAGAGTCCGGGCCAGAGCGGGGGGTTCCCTCCGGAGAGGCGGCAGAGCGTAGCTCCAGAGCGCGCCGGTCGTCGGGGTGGGAGGCCTCGTCCGCCCCCTGGGGCGGGCGACCCGGACGGGAGTTTTCGCGGCCCGTTCAGGGCTCGCGAAAAGTCCTGGCCGGGCTTGGGGCTCCCGCCCCGGCGGCCGGTGTGCTGGCCTTTGGTGCCGTCTCTCCGGAGGGAACCCCCCGCGACCCGAGACCCCAACCACCTGAGACCCGCAGCCGAAAACCGGGCCCCCCGCCCCTCTGGATGTGGCCGGGGGTGCAGGGGGCAGAGCCCCTTGCGGTACCGGCGCGGAGCGTCGGTGAAGGCCGGGACGGGGGACGGGATACGACGAAGCCCCCGCCGGATGTGGATCCGGTGGGGGCTCTCGGGGCTGTAGGGCTCAGGGCCTTGGGTGGGTGATCGCGTCCTGCGCGGCGATCAGGGTGCGTTCTTCGTCCAGGGTCAAGGTGCCCTCGCGGCGCTTGGTGAGGAGCCGTTCAAGCTGTGACTCGGCGATCATGAAGTACTCGTCGTCAGCGGGCATCAGAGCAGGCTCAGGTCGGTGCCGGTGACGTACTTCTGGTTCGGAGCGATGACGTCCTGGCCCAGCTCGATGGGCTCTCCGTCCTCGTCGGAGATGCGGGTCTCGGTCACCATCACGGCCTCGGGGAGATCGAGGCCGAGGAGCTCGGCTTCGTCGGCGCTCGCGAGCCGGGCGAGGAGCGCGGTCTGTTCGGCGCCGGGCTGTCGGCCGAGCACGTCGCGGACTGCGCCGATCGTTCCGCCGGGGATGGGGGCCGTTTCGAGCAGTGCGGGGATGTGCTGGGCGACTTCGGCGCGGAGCCATGAGGTGGAGACCGCGAGCACGACGCCGTCCTCGTTGCTGAAGCGCCGGCGACGGCGGAGCGCGGGTGCACCCGGCTCGATTCCCAGGAACTCGGCTGCGGCGTCGTCTGCGGGGGCCAGCTCGGAGGAGATCAGGCTGGAGGTCTCGCCGGGGCGAGTGGCGCGTCCGGTGGTGAGCATCCGGCGGACGCGCTCGCCGCCGAGCTGGACGGTCGGGAGGGTGGTGGCCACCTTCGTGCCGACCCCGGGGACGGCGATCAGGAGACCCTCGGACCGCAGCACGGCCAGTGCCTTCTCGGCGGTGGCCTTGCTGATGCCCCACTGCGCCGCGATGTCGCGGACGGACGGGACGAAGTCCCCGGGGAGGAGCTGCCTGCCGTGGACTTGGTCCCGGTAGTACTGAGCGACCTGTGCGTATGGGGCGTCGGCGCGCCGCAGCTCTGGCATGTGAAGGCCCTGCTTCCCGTAAGTGACTTGGTGTCCTAGACACCAGGTTAGCCGTAGACACTTGACAGTGCCTAGTGTCCTAGGACACCTTGTACTCAGCCACCTAGACACCACTGAGTGGCAGTCAACTTGCTGAGTACGAGGGGGGCTTCGCCGTGGCGGTGCCTGAGAACTTGGACCACATTCCTGACCTGGACCCGGCCGACGCGAACGCGGTCGACTGGGACCGCGTCCGGGCCGCGATCCGGGCGGTACGCCCGGTCCGCACCTTGACCGTGATCGGCATCGCGACCGCGCCGGCCTTCGCGTGGGCGGACTGGGTCGCCACCCCGATCAGCGCGAACGTCTCTGTCGACACCGCGTTCAGCACGATGTTCGTCACGTCGATGGTCTGCGCGATCGGCATGGCGACCGGCGGGAAGATCCGTCGCTGGCTGTCTGCCGTGCTCCTGCTCTCCGCCGTTGGCGGGACGCTGATCTCCGAGCCGACCCGCAGCTTGATCGCGGCCTGGATCGTGGGTGCCTGATGGAGCTGATCACCATCACCCACGTCGTCACCCGCGCCGGTTCGGCCTTCGGCTTCTTCCTGCTGTGCGTGACCGCGATGAGCATCTACTACTCGCGGGGCCGGTCCTTGAAGGCGCTGAAGAAGCGCAAGGTCTGGCTCCCGTGGGCCGGATCCTTCATGACGATGGTCCTCGCCTCGGCCGTCACCGGCGGGCTCCTGGGCAAGATCTCCGGCGGCTTCACCGGCACCGGCAACAAGCTCGGCGCCACGGTCGGGGACGCGGGGATCGGCCAGTCCGGGGCCGGAGCGGTCCCGATCTCCGCCAACGAGGTCCTCACCTACTCCGGATCCTGGATCGCCCTGATCCTCGTCGTCGGCCTTGCCCTGTTCATCTGGTTCGCCAAGGGCTGGGGCGAGCGTGCCCTCGCTCTCTCCGGAGGCATCACCGGCGCCACCTGGGGGATCACCGTCGCGATCGGCGGCTGGGCCAGCATGATCTTCGTCCCGCTCGTGTCCTGGGTCGGGGAGGTGCTGATCGGATGATCGCCCGCACCCGCTCAGGAGCACGCCACCTGTCGATCTACCTCGCCCACTGGGCGGGCGCGCACACCGTCTCCAACGAAGAGTTGCTGCGCCGGATCGTCAAGGCCCGCGCCGAGGCCCACCAGGAGCAGGTGGAGGAACACCGCCGCCTGGCCCGCAAGGCGTTCAAGACCGTCGAGAAGTACACGCGGATCGCCGAGGAGGACGGGGGCCTGACCCCCTCGGCCAAGGCCCGGCTCAAGGGCGCGAAGTTCGAGGCCGAGCGGCACAGCAAGGCACTGCGCGCGCTCGGCGAGTTCGACGTGCCCAACCTCGACCCCGGTCAGGTCCGCCACCGCCGCCACCGCATCGCCGCCGCACGCTGCGCGATCCTCGCGGCCCCGGCCGCTGGAATCGTCACGCTCTCGGCGACGACCACGTGGTGGGCGGCCCCGGCCGCCGCGATGCTGGGCGCCGTCGGCTCCTGGACGCGCGGCCCGAAGCCCTTCGTGCTGACGACCCGCGCGGTCCCGGCCGAGCTGATCGCCGAGACCCCCCTCGTCATCCCGACCGTTCCGGCTGCGCCGTCCGCCGGCGAACTGCTCATCCCCGCCCAGCCGCTGAACCCGCCGACCGTGGGCGGGGCCGAGGCGGACCCGGACCCGGAGCCGCTGATCCTGGCGATCTCCGAGGCCATGGCCGCCTGCAAGGTGATCCCCACAGGCCGCAAGGTCGTGCTCCTGGAGCGGCCCGTGGTCAAGCCCGGCGAGTGGTCGGCCGTCGTACGGCTCCCCGACTCCACCGGCGCCGAGTTCGCCGACGTGCTCAAGGCCCGCTCGAAGGTCGCGGGTGAACTCGGGCTCGACATGGCCCGCCTGCACGTCGAGCCGGTGCCCGGCGCGGACGGCAAGACCGTCCGGCTGATCGGCTTCGACGTCGACCCGCTCGCGCAGGTCCGCCTCTGCACCGCCGAGATGCTGGCCGACGTCGACGTGTGGAAGGTCGGGATCCCGGTCGCGATCGACGTGTTCGGCCGCCTGCTCTACCTGCGGCTTCAGGACGTCTCGCTGCTCCTGGGCGGTTCCACCCGCTCCGGCAAGGGCGCCGCCCTGCGCCTGATCATCGCCGGATGCCTCCTCGACCCCCGGGTCCGCCTGCACCTGGCGGACGGCAAGCACCCGGGGCAGAACCGGTGGGCGGGGTTGGTGGACACGCACATCTTCGAGCCCAAGACCCGGGCGGAGCAGCTGAAGAACAAGCTCGCCGCGCTGGTCGCGGAGATGGGCAGCCGCGCCGGCCGCATGGCCACCCTCGGCATCGAGTCCCTCGCGGAGCGCCCCGACCTCGTCGGCAGCGAGGGCCTGACCCTCGAAGTCGTAGTCGTGGACGAGGTGTCCGTCTTCACCGGCGACTCGAAGCACGGCGCTGCGATCACCCGGCACCTCGCGGACCTCGCCCAGCGCGGTCTGGCCTTCGGGATCATCCTCGTCCTGGCCACCCAGCTCAACGACACGACCGTCCTGCCCAAGCAGATCACCGGCAACGTCGTGTGGCGCTGGTGCATGTACACGATGGACGCGGACGAGTCGAACACCATCCTCGGCAAGGGCGCCGCTGGGCGGGGCTGGTCCACGCACCTCCTGGACGAGAACCAGCGCGGCTCCGGGATCCTGCGCCGCGGCGGCAAGTTCACGACGCTGCGCTCGCTGTGGTTGGACGGCAGCGAGATGGCCGCAGTGCAGGACATGGTGCGCGCGCTCCGCAGCCGGGGCGCCGCTGTGAAGACCGCGCCCGCGCCGCCGGCCTCTGCCGTGCACCCGACTGACTGGAGGGTGCTCGACTCCTGGCTCGAAGCCGCGGCCCCGGCCCCGGCGGGCCCGGCGTCGGCCGACCCGAGGCGGGCCCAGGCGCTCGCGCTCATCCGGCAGGCCGGACCCGAGGGCATCAAGCGGGCCGCCGTCGCCGACGCGATCGGCGCCTCCGCCACGACCGTTGGCGGGTGGCTCAAGGGCTGGACCGAACAGGGCCTCATCGAGGCCTTGGGCGCCTCGCCACACACCCGCTACGCGGCTACTGACGGCCGTCAGTAGCCCCCGGTTTCTACAGACGAGTGCAGGTCAACGCACTGACGAGGTCTCGTCAGTAGCCGCTCGTCAGTAGATCCGTCAGTACCACGTCAGTAGAAGAAGGCCCCCGCCCGGACTCCTTGGACAGACCTCCGGGCGGGGGTGACGACCACCACACAGATGGAGAACGTGATGATCATCGCCACCAAGGTAGCCGGAACCCTCCTCGCCGCCGCCATCGGCACCGGCGCCGCCGTCACGGCCTTGCCCGAGAAGAGCCCGGCGCCCGGCTATGTGCACTACGAGGGCCCGACCGTGGACCTCACCCCGAAGGCGGGCACGGGCGGTCTGCTGCTCCGGGCCGAGGACGGCACGACGATCCTCGGCGCGATGGGTACCGAGGACGAGGCGAGCATCCAGGGCTGCCACCCCTCGGACCCCGGCCTGGTGTGGGTCCGGCAGATCACCACCGGCACCCACAGCGGCGGCTGGGGCGCGATGGCCGGGTACGTCCGGCACCAGTTCGCCGACGTCGACGGCATCTTCCCCTGCGGCGGCTGACGCCATGAGCGAAGCCGAGCGCCAGGCCGCCGCCATCGCGATGGAGCAGGCCCGCATCGCGAACCAGGCCGCGATACAGGCCAGCAGCGCCGCCGCCGAGTCCCTCGCCGAGGCCGCCCGTGCCGCCGCCGCCCTCGCGGCCCAGACCTCCGCGCACCTGTCCCGCGCCTGACCCCCTCGGCCGGAAGGCACCCGCCGCCGGCGGACAGAGCCACCGGCCGACACCCCCGGAATCGAACTCATTTCGCCAACCGGGGATCCGCAGGGACCATGACCGAACCCCCCGGGCGGACGCTTCGGCTCCGCCCGGGACCCCGTCGCCCACTGCACCAAGGAGACCCGTGACGACCACCCTGGAACCCGACCTCCGGGTCCCGGCCCCCGCCCGACCCGAAGCCGAACCGCCTGCCTCCACCGCACCGTCGCGGACTTCGGCCGAGCCGTCGCGGACCGTCGCCGAGACCGACGGGGACCCGGACGACAAGCCGAAGTCCCGGCACCTGTGGCTGATGATCCCGCTCACCGTCGTCGCCGTCCTCGCCGGACTCACCGCCGCCGGCGTCGGCTTCGCCCTCTCCTACGGCGCACTCCGCAGCGCCGCCGTCGCCTGGGGCTTCACCGGCTGGCAGTCCTACGCCTTCCCCCTCGGCGTGGACGGCCTGATCATCGCCCTCTACACGGCAGGCCTGGTCCTCGCCTGGCGCCGGATGGCCCGTCCCTGGGTCCAGATCACGGCGCACGCCCTGACCGGGGTCACCATCGCGCTCAACGTGTCCGCCGCCGTGGACGGCCTGCCCGGATCGCCTAGCCTGTCCGAGGCGTTCGGGCAGGACTTCGGGCGGCTCCTGGGCCACGCCATGATGCCGATCGCGTACGTGATCCTCATCGAGGTCGCCCGGTGGGCCATCGCCCGCACCGCCCGGCTGGAGGCGGGCCTGGACGACGAGCAGGCCCTGACCCTCGCCGAGTGGGCCCTCAACCTCCGTGTCACGTGGAAGATCTACCGCTACGCCAAGACCTACCCCGCCCCCTACGCGCAGGCCCGGGCCGTCGTCCGTGACCTGGCCATCTACCGCGTCTGGCAGACGGAACGCGCCCTGTACGCCGGAGGCACGGCCGAGGACCGGGCCGCCGTCCTCGACCGCATGCCCGCCCTCCTGGCCCCCTACGGCGTCAGCGTCGACGCCGCCCGCGCCATCCCCGCCATGCGGCTGGAGCAGGAGCAGGAGCAGGAGGCCGAGCGCCAGCGGGCCGAGCGTCAGCGCGAGGAGGAGCGCAAGCAGCAAGACCGCGACGAGGAGCGTGCCGAGCAGCACCGCCAGCGCGAACGCGCCCAGGAAGAGGCCGCCGAGCAGCGTGAACGGGAGCGCCAGGAGCGGGAGGACGCCCACCAGGCCCGCATGGACGCCCTCGCGAAGGAGGCGGAGGAGACCCGCCAGCACGGCGAGCTCGCCGAGCTGAAGGCCACGGTCGACGGACAGTCCCGCTCGGCGACTCACCGGGCACAAGCCGCGGTCGCCACCGCCGAGATCCAGGCGACGACCGCCACCACCGCCGCCCAGCGCGCCGCCGACGAGGCCGAGCGTGTGGCCGCCGCCGAAGCACTCGCCGAGACGTCCGCGAAGGTCGCCGCCGAGCGCGCGAAGGAGATGGCCGCGTCCGCGACGCTCGCGGAGGAGTCCGCGAAGAAGGCGGACGCGATCCGCCGTGCCCGCGAAGCCGACCGCCTCGCGGCCGAAGAGTCCGCGAAGCTCAAGGCGGTGTCCGCGAAGGTCGCCGAGGAGGCCGCGAAGCTCGCCCTCGCCGAGCAGCAGACCGCCGAAGCCGAAGCGGCCACGGCCGAAGCCCGCGAGCGCACGAAGCAGGCCGTCCTGCGCGCGGTCGAAGCCGACCACCTCGCCGCACTGACCCAGCGCCAGCGCCGCGTCCGCATCGCCGCCCGGATGCTCCTCGACTCCGTCGAGGCGGACGCGACCGTGGGCAAGACGCCGGCGGAGCTCGCCGAGTTCCTCAAGGACAACTCCCCGCTCACCAACGCGGACATCGCCGCGGCGGTCGGCATCACCTCGACCGGCACCGCCTCCGAGTACAAGACCGAGGCCCTGACCCTCATCGCCCGCGGCTACAACCACCACAGCTCATACGACCCGGACCGCACCGAGTAGGAGAGACCGCCATGTCCATCCGCTTCGACACGATGCCCCACCACTGCACCGGCACCGTCACCACCGCCGTCGAGGCGTACAGCCCCGCCGGCGGCAACGCCCACGGCAGCCTCGACGCCACCGCCTACGTCTGCCCCCGCCACGTCCAGACCGCCCGCGACCTCTGGCAGACCCAAGGCCTCACCCCCTACTGCACCCAGGCGCGCGGCAGCAGCCACAGCTGCGGCGCCGTCACCGACTTCCGCGACACCGACTCCGCTGTCACACCCGCCTGAAAGGATCGCCCGATGGCCTTCGAGATCACCAACCGGGACGAACACCGCTGGCAGCTCCGCACTGCCGAGGTGCTGACCACCTTCATCAACCACGGCTTCGACGCCGACCTCCCCACACTGGACTGGACGATCGCGTCGGGCACCGGCGCGTTGGTCGGGCAGGTCAGCGTGCTCGACCCGAACGACAAGCGCCGAGCCGCCTTCGAGGCATGGGCCCAGTTCCTCGCCGCGTACGGCGAACGCTGGCCCGAGCACCCCCGCATGAACGGCGGCACCCACCTGCACCTCGTGTTCAAGTACCCGACCAACCGCGGCGACGTGAAGGGCGCCATCCGCTGCGACCTCGAACCCGCAGACGTGGATGACGACGTGGAGGCCGACGCCCCCCGCGACCCGAAGGAGCTCAGCGAGCGCCTGGAGGCCGAGGCCGCCGACTTCATGGACGACGACCTGGAGCGCCGGCGGTCCACCGCCGGATAACCCGCAGAACCAGCCTCCCGCCTGACGGGACGGCACACGAGAAAGGCCCGTGACGCGGGAATCGTCACGGGCCTTTCGTTCGCCACACGAGATGTAACGGGCTTCTTTCGCCCCGGTGGTGGATATCCCCGCCGAATTGCGAAAGGATCACACCCACAACAGAACACCCCGCAAAAGAAACGGGGCGCACCGGGATGTGAGAGTTCCGGAACGCCCCGCGCGGGATCCTCAGCCAAAAATTCGTTTCCACGCGAACCAGCAAGGACCCCAACGCTTTGATCAGCGTACCCGGGACTCCGCGTCCCGCAACACCTGTCCGGGCCACCGAGCCCGACACTCACCCGACTGATACGTCGGGTTTCTCCGCGTTTGTCCCCCAGCTTCCCGCCGTTGACCGCGACGAGCGCGCGGACCGCCGCAGCAAGCTGGAGACCCCCGCCTCCACCGACCTCCCCGCCAGCCCCACCCCGCGTGATCTTGTCCGTCACCGGCAGGCCGTCCTCCGCGCCGCCGAGTACCCGGCCGTCGAGGTCGACGCCGACGCCGCCCAGTTCGCCCGCTGGGTCACCCGGTTCGGCCCGGCCGCCGCCGCCGGCCTGGCCAACGGCCGAGACCTGGCCCGCAAGACGGGCACCGAGTTCGGCCCCGCCCACGAGACCCCCCTCGATGCGTTCGACGCCCGCCAGCGGGAGATCCGGGCAGAGGCTCGCGCACGCCGCAAGACCACCGCCACCACCCCCGTGCCCACCACTCAGGGTGAGGGGCCTTCTGATGCCGTTGGGAGCACGGAGGCGGGCCTTGGTCAGGGGGGCCGGAGTGCAACCCCCCCCCACGACCTCAGCCCCCGTCAAAAGGCGTCTGGCCTGCGGGTATCGGTCTCGCCGGAGGACATCGGGGACGATCCGGGGACACGCCGCGCGAACCTCCCGGCGACGGACACGATCGTCCGGAACGTCGACGCCGAGCCGCCGACGGCCGGTTCGGCCGCGCTGAAGAAGGCCAACAAGAAGCGCGACCACTGGCACGAGCTGCGGATCGTCCTCCAGAAGATGACCCAGGACGACACCCTCTCGAAGTGCGGCCGCCTGCCGATCCCCGGCGTCGGCAAGATGAAGCTCCGCTACAACAAGGCCAAGAACCGCACGAACTGGGTCAACGTCCGCACCTGCCGCAAGGCCAACCTGTGCCCCGTCTGCGGAAACAGGATCCGTACCGCCCGCGGCGACCAGCTCGCCGCCGCCGCGATGGCCTGGGCAAACCCCGACGCCAAGCTGCCCGCACCCTTCGACAAGCTCCGCGCCGAGACGGGCGGGGGGCTCGCGATGGGCACCTTCACGCTCAAGCACTACCGCCGGACCCCGCTCGCCCACCTCATCAAGGTCCAGCGCAAGGCATGGTCGTACGCCTTCGGACGTGAGTCCGGTAAGAACTGGCAGAAAGTCCGCGCCCGGTACGGAATCATCGGAGATGTCCGAGTCTTCGAGACGACCTGGGGCTCCGCCAACGGCTGGCACCCGCACTTCCACGTCACGTACTTCCTTGCCCTGCCGCTGACCGAGGCCCAGCGCAAGGAGCTGGAGCAGATCCTCTTCCAGCGCTGGGAGAAGGCCGTTGGCCGCGCGGGCGGCTACACCCTCAGCCGTAAGTACGGCGTGCGCCTGGACGTCCCGAAGAACGGCGACATCGAGGCCTTCGCCCGGTACATCGCCAAGGAGATGACCGGCCTCCTCACCAAGACCGGGCAGAAGGGCCGGCGGACCCCGTGGCAGATCGCCCAGGACTACGCCGAGACCAAGAACCCGCAGGACATGGCGCTGTGGGCCCAGTACGAGGACGCCATCCGGGGCGTGTGGTGGCTGCGCTGGTCCGACAACCTCAACCCTCTGGCCCAGCACTTCGACGGCCGCACCGACGAGGAGATCCATGACCCGGCCAACGACGACGACGGAGAACCGGCCGCGCCCGAGCCCGAGACCGGCCCGGCGTTCATCGACGTCCTCGGCGTGCGCCTCGACGCCTGGTTCCAGGTGATCCTCAAGGTCCCCACCCGCCGCCTCGACGCCCAGCACGCCTTCGAAGCCTCCGGCCTCACCGGCCTCCGCGCCCTCCTCGAATCCTGGAAGCTCACCTGGGGCCACGACGTCTGGTCCGACCTAGACGACTCCACCCCACCCGACTTCCTCGAACCCGCACCCCTCCCCACCCCGCCAACTCCACACCACATCCCTGCCCAAAACTCCCCACACCCGCCAACCCATCCCCAACCCGAACTCTTCACCTGCTGACCCCGCTCCGACCTCTCTCCTGTAGATCCCGAGACCACCCACTCTCAAGGGACGACGGGAGTGGGTGGTCTCGGGGACGGAAGGAGAGAAGCCCAGGTCGGAGCGGGGGTCAGCCCCCACCGAAGTAACACCTGGCTTTACACCTGGTTTTACACCCCGACCGAGACGGCCAACGGCCGCTCGCTCGACCCCCCACCCCCGGAGGCATCCCGATGGCCGGCAAGAAGAAGACCCCGAACCGAACCCGCCACGCACCCGTCCGTAAGCGTCCCGAGCCCAAGCTCACGGCCCGGCTCCCCGAGCATCGCCGCCACAGCGGCGTTGGCGACGCCATGAAGAACGGGACCTTCGAGGACCTCCCCGAGAACGCCCAGATCGCCGCCAAGGCGTTGCTCACCCGCTACATCGCGATCAACCGGCAGGCGCCCAACGGACCCGCCTGCGGCGGACCGATGTTCATCCACGCGACCGGAGACGTCGACTGCACCGCGGGCTGCCCCGGTGCCATCGAGGTGATGCACCTGCCCGAGGCCATGCAGTTCTGCCGGGACGCGGACGACTTCGGGGGCCTGGACGACCGGCTGGCCTCCTGCCAGTGGTGCACCGCCACCGCCGAGAGCCTCCCCCTGACCACGTGCGCCGGCACCGAACTCGACCACCAGGACGGCACGGTCGGCTGCACCCTCGGCGCCGCGTGCGCCGGTGCCGACGTACTCCACCTCGACGGACGCACCTGCGGACTCTTCGAGCCCTGCGAACCGTGCGGCATCACCACGGCCGCCCTGCCCATGTCGACCTTCCACTGACCCTGGCTGGTCATCGGAGCGGCCGACGCAAGCGCCGACCATCAGAGCCCAGGGGCTCTGATCCGTGCCACCCAAGATCCGGTGACCAACCTCAGCAGCGTCCAGGCTTCGAAGGCGACGCCGAGTCGCACCTGACCCTCCTGGCCTCGCCCTTTCGAAGCAGCGAGGTATGCCAGTGCGCTTCGCTTACTGGCACCTCGCCCCCCGCTCCCGTTGGTCGCGGGCGGGGGGACCGCCCTGAGGGGGCGGTCCGCCGGCGGCCCCGAGGGGGCCGCACGGCAGGCGCGGACGGCCGCGCCGGGGTGGCTGAGGCCCGGGGGTACGGGTCCCGCGCGCGGCCCTGAGGGCCGCGTGGCGGGACGGTGCCGACGGCCGCTGTCGCGGCCCCTGGCACAGTGCTCCGCCCCGAAAGCGGTGCGGATATCCGCAGGTGATACGACTGGTGGTCCAGTCGCCAATTGGCGACTGGCGACGGTCGAGGGGGAGCGGATGGCACGGGGTACGCCGGGATCGAAGCGCGGGCACACGGTGTCGGTCCGCCTCAACGACGCGGAGCGCGCACGGTGGGAGGCGGGCCGGACCGAGTCCGGCCGCCGCGAGCTGGGCGCGTGGGTCCGCGCGGTGGTCGAGGACCGCCTGGCCGATGTCGGCGACGGCCAGGCCCCGGGCACCGAGCGAAGGCCGGCGCCGCTGGACCCGGTGAGCCAGGCCGCGTACGACGAGCTGTGCCGGATCGGCGCCAACCTCAACCAGCTCGTCCGGTACAGCCACCAGGACGGCCACCTCCACCCCGCCATCGAGGCGGCCCTGTTCGAGGTCGGTAACGCGGCCCTCGCGCTGCGGGGCATCCAGCCCATGGACCCTGCGGACCCCGAGTGATCGCCAACATCACCAAGGGCCGCAAGGCGGTCGGCGCGCTGGTCTACGACTTCGGCCCCGGCCGGAGGGACGAGCACATCAACCCGCGGATCGTCGCGGGCAACGTCACCGGCACCCCGCTCCAGGTCGCGAGGGCGATCGACCACACCGCCCGCCAGCGCCCCGAGATCAAGGCCCCGATCTGGCGGACGTCGCTGTCCCTGCCGGACGAGGACGGGATCCTGCCCGATGGCCAGTGGGCGGACATCGCCACGGCCTTCGTCGCCGACATGGGGTTCGACGGCGCCCCGTGGGTCGCCGTACGCCACGGCGACGACCACATCCACCTCACGGTGTCCCGCGTCGACTGGTCCGGGCAGCTGCTCACCGACCGGTTCGACTACCGCCGCGCCCGGCAGGCCGCCGACCGCCTGGAGGAGGAGCACGGCCTGGTCCGCGCCGCCGACCGGTTCCGTGCCGAGGGGCCGCAGGTCCGCAACAACGAGCTGGAGGCCGCCCACCGGCGCGGCCGAGGCCTGGACGGCCCGCCGCCCGAGCGCGAGGAGCTCCGCCGGATCGTGCGCGAGGTCCGCGACGCCAGCCGCGGCCTCGGCCGTGAAGCCTTCGAGTCCGGACTCGAGGACGCCGGGGTGTCCTTCCGCGCGAACGTCGCCTCGACCGGCCGCATGAATGGGTACTCCTTCACCCTGGCCGGGTGGGTCGACGGCTCAGACGAGCCGGTGTGGGTCGCCGCCTCGAAGGTCGCCCGCGATCTGCGGTGGGCCGACCTGGGCCCGGTCCTCGGCGACGGACCCGCCGCCACGCCCCGGATCCCCGACCCCCGCATCGAGTTCGCGGTCGCGCCCGCCGCCGCCCCCGCGCCGTCGACCGGCCTGCAGAACGGTCCGACGTGCGAGGAGCTCGCCGCGGCCGCCGAGCGCGGCGCCGAGATCCTGCGCCAGGGCCAGGCCGAGCGCGGCATCGTCCCCGTGCCGCAGCAGGAGCAGCCGGCGGTCGCTCGGTCCACCGACCCGGCCGCGGCCCTCCTCGCGCACTACCGGGCCAAGGCCGCCGGGCAGCCGCTTCCCGCCGAACCGGTCCCCGCCGTGCCCGCGCCGATCCCGGCCTGGACGGACAAGACGCGCCGGCCCCACGGGCGGATGAGCAACGACGGCCTGGCCGCCGCCATCAAGAAGAGGGAGGGGCAGCTCATCACCCTGGCCCGGGGCAAGGCCCAGGCGAAGGAGGAGATCCGTACAGGCGACGCCATCGTCACCGGGCAGGTCACCGGCCCGAACGTCCAGGAGCTCCACCAGCGCCTGGCCCGCCTGGAGAAGGCCGAGCCGCACATCACCGCGTTCCGGGACGCGATCCGTACGGCGAAAGCCGCAGAGAAGGCCGCCAACGAGGCCCGCGGCGTGTGGCGGGAGGCCAACGGGCGCAAGGACATGAGCCGGTGGGCGCTCTGGAAGATGGACACCAGCCGCAGCCAGGAAGAGACCCGGGCCAAGGGCGCGTCCGAGACGATCCACGAGAACGTGGACGTCGCCGCCCAGTCCCGCACCGCGGCGTCCAAGGCGTTCGAGACCGCGCGCAAGGAGACCGGCGTGCCCGATCCCGCCGGGGAGCTCACCCTGCTCCGCGAGGGCTGGACCAAGTTCGTCGGCGACGCCCACGACCGCGACCAGGTCCACGGCAAGGCCCAGCGGTACAACGGCCGCAGCAGCGCCGAGCGCATCGATGTCTCGATCGCCAAGGTGGAGAAGCGGGTCGAGGAGCTCCGCCAGGAGCAGACCCTGCGCAAGACGATGCCCAAGGGCCAGCGCGAGAACGAGGGCAAGGCCCGGTCCGCCGCCGCCCGCGCCGCGCTCCCCAAGGCCGCCCGGAAGGCCGGCACCGGCAAACGGTACGGAGCGGCGTACGAGCAGCCCGCCCACCTGCGCCAGCCGCCCAAGGCACCCGGGCCCAGGGCCCCAGGGCTGTGACCGGGGCCGTTCAGAAACTGAACGCCGGGGGCGGGTGTAGGCGGAGGCCGGTGGGTGCTGGGGGCACCGCCGCCCCCAGACCCCTGCGCAGGTCGGCATCGTCCGGCGCGAACAGGTCTCGTCGTACTGCGGCGCCGTCCGCGCCGGACGACACCGCCCACCTGGACCCGTGGCCGGGGCCCGGATGGCGGGGTCCCGTTTCGGGTCCCCTTTGGAGTTCCGTTTCGGGTCCCGTTCCGAGTCCTCTTTCGGGTCCCGTTTCGAGTCCCCTTCCAAACCAGGGGTGTCGAGGAGAATCCGCAGGTCACAGCCATCGGACAAGGGGGTCCGGGCACGCCGACTACTTCTCTGCGGGACCCTCCGGCGCCGAGAAGCCCGGCCCGAGGACCCGCCGGCCCTGTGGCTGCACCACCGCCTGGCCCTCGCGGACGACGTCCACCAGGCCGTCAGGCTCGGCCCGTTCGACGGGCAGCAGACGCTGCGCGGTGCTCTCGGAACTCGTGGACATCCCGGTCGCCGGACCAAGACCAAGACGTCGTCGTGCGGTGCGCATAGGGAGAGTCTGACGTGTCGCCGCACCCGCTAGACCTAGCGGGCGGGGGTGCTAGGTCTAGCAGGGGCTCTAGCGGCTGAGCCCCGCCCTGACCAGGGACCTAGCGGCTAGCAGGGCACGGACAGACGCGCCGGCTTCATCAGGAATGCCTAGGTGTGGGCGTTCGAAGGCTGTTCGGTGAGGGGTGTCGCTACCGTCTCGGGCATGACGACGCAGATGTGCGAGAAGGACGGCGTTCACCAGCTGCCGGAGGATGAGGACTCCTGGCACTCCGAGCGCTGCGACAAGCTGGTTGCCGCGGGGCTGGACCGGTGCCTGCCGTGCCAGGACCGCCTGATCACCGAGGTGTCCGTGACGCTCACCGATGACTTCGGGCGGCTGTTCACCACCTGGGTGATCGGCACCCTCAACCGCTGGGTGACCTTGGGCGCTTCGATCCCGGACACCGCGCTGGAGCTGTTCGGCCCCAACGGCGGCCCGGCCATCAGCCCGCCCTCGCGCAAGGCCCTGCGGCGCGTCAAGCTGCCCCGCGTACCAGGGGCCGGCCCGGACGCTGCGGCGTTCTCCCTCGACGCCAAGGGCGCCACCACGGTGCTCACCGCGATGAAGCCCGGCGAGCGTGAGGCGGTCCTCAACGACGCCATGGACGGCATCGTCGCGTCCATCGCGATCCCGCTCCCCCCGCTGTCGTGACCACGGACCCCTGCGGCGAGACGCAGGCCCGCGTCCTCGCGGCCGACTCGACAACCGACGAGGCCGACGACGACGTCCTGCGCTGCCGCTGCGGCCAGAGGATCGCGGACACCGCCCCGTACGGCATGTGCGGACAGTGCATCGCCGAGGAGTGGGAAGACGACGACTGAGCAGCCCGTGCTCCTGGCCCTCGTTCACGTACGTACGTCATCTCGCAGACGTACAGGCGGGGTCACTGACGTACACGGCGAGCCAGGCCGGGAAGAACGCCGGTTGGCTTCCTTCCTTCCTTCCTTCCCTCCGTGGCTGAAGACCCGGCGCCCGTCCTGCACGGCCGAGCCCGGGGTCTTTCCCGCTGGGAAGGAAGGAGGGAAGGAACCGTCGCCGAGGCGGTCGGCCCGTGGGCGGAGCCGCGGGGCGCAGACAGGAGCGGTCCGCCGGCGGGCGGACCGCGCGCCGCAGGCGCCTTGATCCAGTAGAGAAACTTTCGACAGCTCGGGAGGATGAGCGCATGACCGTGACGTACACCGGACTCGGCACCCGCCCCATCGGCACCATGACCTGCGACCAGGACGAGTGCACCGCGGTCTTCCACGACGGCCAGGCCGAGACCGAGGCCCCGGGCATTCACATCCGGGCCAGGGAAGCAGGCTGGCAGTTCTGCCGCCCGACGCCGTACCACCAGACCGACGTGTGCCCCGACTGCCCGCCGGACAACGGCTACTAGGCCGGCGCGGTGCAGTTCCTGTACGTGAAGTCCGTGACGCACGCGCCGCGGAGATGACGTACACCGCCGACGGTTACCGGTTACCGGTTACAGGCCGGGCAAGCGCCGCCCGGTGGGCTTGAGCTGCGCGCGGACCTGCGTCGACGGGGCCTGTAACCGGTAACCATGCGGCAGGTCGGCTGGCCGCCCGTCGTGATGTGGTTCCGATGCGTCCGCGTGTGGTCACGGTGCGTCGATGATGTGGCGGGGGCCCGGACCGTGATGTGGCGATGTGGTCGGCTCCGCCACATCACGGACGCACCCTGACCTGCGCTGACGCATCAGCCACATCAGGACGGGCCCCCGGGGTCCGGGCCCTTTTCCGGGCATCGTGGCCCCCGGCCCCCGGGGCGCGGGATACTGGACGGACCCGGAAGACGAGGACCCCCATGCCCCAGGACGAGATCGCGCAGGGCGAGATCGCAGCTCTGACCCGCCGCTACGAGAACAACCTCCAGATCCTGCGCGGCGACATCGCGGGCATCGACAACCGGATGATGAGCCTGGAGACGGCCGTCACCGGCGTCCGGGACGACCTGCGGGCCGAGGTGTCGGCACTCAGCGACAAGATCGACCGGAACCAGGCCCAGATCATCGAGCTCCTCACCCGCCTCGTCGGACGCCACCCCGACGCACCCTGACTTACCCGCGGCCTGCCCGTGGCTTGCCCGCACGCCCGGGCGGCCTGCCGCCTGCCGCAGCCGGCCTGCCCATCAGCTTGCCGACCTGCCGAGCCCCGGTAAGACGTCCGGCAAGTCCTGACCTGGGCTGACAAGCCAGGCAAGCCAATCCGAGCCCCCCGCCCCAGGGCCGTCCGGGCCCTTCCGCGACGCCTACCCCGGTACGGTCGGCGCATGACAGAGCACAGCGAGTCCTCGCTCCCGTGCGAGTGGTGCGGCACCGCGGTAAGCCAGGCCGCTACGCGGACCCCGCGCCGGTACTGCAAGCAGAGCCACCGCCAGCGGGCCTACGAGAGCCGGCGGACGCAGCGGCGGATGCAGGGAGCGGCCGAGGTCGCGCTCCAGGCCGTGGGGTGGCCGAGATGACGTACGAGACCCCGAAGGACAGCGCGGGCGCCAAGCTCTGCGGCTGGTGCGGCGGGCAGATCCGGCAGTCCGGCGTCGGCCGTTCCAAGGACTACTGCACCCGCACGCACAAGGAGTACGCGTACCGGTCCCGCCG
The DNA here is from genome assembly GCF_035978755.1 of Streptomyces sp. NBC_01298. Lineage (NCBI taxonomy): Bacteria > Bacillati > Actinomycetota > Actinomycetes > Kitasatosporales > Streptomycetaceae > Streptomyces > Streptomyces sp. NBC_01298. Next base: position 17,565 of record NZ_CP108418.1, on the reverse strand, counting down.
CGACGCCCGCCTGATCGCGAACGCCCTGGCCGACGCACGACCCGTTTCGACAACAGGCGAATCCGTTTCGACAACAGGCGGAACCGTCATTTCGCCTGTTGTCGAAACGGGGTCTGTGCGGGTGCCGTTGCCGGTTCCGGACCCGGTTCGCCGTGCGGTGGAGGAACGCCAGGCCGTCCTGTTCCTCGCCGACGCGGTCGCGCACACGTCCGTCGACGTCCCGCCGCCGGCCCCGGCCGCCGACGATGCAGCTCTTCCTCTTCCCGAACCGCGCGCCGAGCGCGGCACGCTGCCGCTGTGGGAGGACGCGGAGATAGGGGATCGGCTGGCCGCGTACGGGATCGGCCCGGACGGCGAGGCCCAGGCCCCGGACTGGGACAAGCGGTTGAAGTACTGGGAGAGGAAGACGGGCGTGCCCGCGGCCGACAGCGGCGAGTAGGCCGGCGCCCGCGCCAGAGTCCGGGCCAGAGCGGGGGGTTCCCTCCGGAGAGGCGGCAGAGCGTAGCTCCAGAGCGCGCCGGTCGTCGGGGTGGGAGGCCTCGTCCGCCCCCTGGGGCGGGCGACCCGGACGGGAGTTTTCGCGGCCCGTTCAGGGCTCGCGAAAAGTCCTGGCCGGGCTTGGGGCTCCCGCCCCGGCGGCCGGTGTGCTGGCCTTTGGTGCCGTCTCTCCGGAGGGAACCCCCCGCGACCCGAGACCCCAACCACCTGAGACCCGCAGCCGAAAACCGGGCCCCCCGCCCCTCTGGATGTGGCCGGGGGTGCAGGGGGCAGAGCCCCTTGCGGTACCGGCGCGGAGCGTCGGTGAAGGCCGGGACGGGGGACGGGATACGACGAAGCCCCCGCCGGATGTGGATCCGGTGGGGGCTCTCGGGGCTGTAGGGCTCAGGGCCTTGGGTGGGTGATCGCGTCCTGCGCGGCGATCAGGGTGCGTTCTTCGTCCAGGGTCAAGGTGCCCTCGCGGCGCTTGGTGAGGAGCCGTTCAAGCTGTGACTCGGCGATCATGAAGTACTCGTCGTCAGCGGGCATCAGAGCAGGCTCAGGTCGGTGCCGGTGACGTACTTCTGGTTCGGAGCGATGACGTCCTGGCCCAGCTCGATGGGCTCTCCGTCCTCGTCGGAGATGCGGGTCTCGGTCACCATCACGGCCTCGGGGAGATCGAGGCCGAGGAGCTCGGCTTCGTCGGCGCTCGCGAGCCGGGCGAGGAGCGCGGTCTGTTCGGCGCCGGGCTGTCGGCCGAGCACGTCGCGGACTGCGCCGATCGTTCCGCCGGGGATGGGGGCCGTTTCGAGCAGTGCGGGGATGTGCTGGGCGACTTCGGCGCGGAGCCATGAGGTGGAGACCGCGAGCACGACGCCGTCCTCGTTGCTGAAGCGCCGGCGACGGCGGAGCGCGGGTGCACCCGGCTCGATTCCCAGGAACTCGGCTGCGGCGTCGTCTGCGGGGGCCAGCTCGGAGGAGATCAGGCTGGAGGTCTCGCCGGGGCGAGTGGCGCGTCCGGTGGTGAGCATCCGGCGGACGCGCTCGCCGCCGAGCTGGACGGTCGGGAGGGTGGTGGCCACCTTCGTGCCGACCCCGGGGACGGCGATCAGGAGACCCTCGGACCGCAGCACGGCCAGTGCCTTCTCGGCGGTGGCCTTGCTGATGCCCCACTGCGCCGCGATGTCGCGGACGGACGGGACGAAGTCCCCGGGGAGGAGCTGCCTGCCGTGGACTTGGTCCCGGTAGTACTGAGCGACCTGTGCGTATGGGGCGTCGGCGCGCCGCAGCTCTGGCATGTGAAGGCCCTGCTTCCCGTAAGTGACTTGGTGTCCTAGACACCAGGTTAGCCGTAGACACTTGACAGTGCCTAGTGTCCTAGGACACCTTGTACTCAGCCACCTAGACACCACTGAGTGGCAGTCAACTTGCTGAGTACGAGGGGGGCTTCGCCGTGGCGGTGCCTGAGAACTTGGACCACATTCCTGACCTGGACCCGGCCGACGCGAACGCGGTCGACTGGGACCGCGTCCGGGCCGCGATCCGGGCGGTACGCCCGGTCCGCACCTTGACCGTGATCGGCATCGCGACCGCGCCGGCCTTCGCGTGGGCGGACTGGGTCGCCACCCCGATCAGCGCGAACGTCTCTGTCGACACCGCGTTCAGCACGATGTTCGTCACGTCGATGGTCTGCGCGATCGGCATGGCGACCGGCGGGAAGATCCGTCGCTGGCTGTCTGCCGTGCTCCTGCTCTCCGCCGTTGGCGGGACGCTGATCTCCGAGCCGACCCGCAGCTTGATCGCGGCCTGGATCGTGGGTGCCTGATGGAGCTGATCACCATCACCCACGTCGTCACCCGCGCCGGTTCGGCCTTCGGCTTCTTCCTGCTGTGCGTGACCGCGATGAGCATCTACTACTCGCGGGGCCGGTCCTTGAAGGCGCTGAAGAAGCGCAAGGTCTGGCTCCCGTGGGCCGGATCCTTCATGACGATGGTCCTCGCCTCGGCCGTCACCGGCGGGCTCCTGGGCAAGATCTCCGGCGGCTTCACCGGCACCGGCAACAAGCTCGGCGCCACGGTCGGGGACGCGGGGATCGGCCAGTCCGGGGCCGGAGCGGTCCCGATCTCCGCCAACGAGGTCCTCACCTACTCCGGATCCTGGATCGCCCTGATCCTCGTCGTCGGCCTTGCCCTGTTCATCTGGTTCGCCAAGGGCTGGGGCGAGCGTGCCCTCGCTCTCTCCGGAGGCATCACCGGCGCCACCTGGGGGATCACCGTCGCGATCGGCGGCTGGGCCAGCATGATCTTCGTCCCGCTCGTGTCCTGGGTCGGGGAGGTGCTGATCGGATGATCGCCCGCACCCGCTCAGGAGCACGCCACCTGTCGATCTACCTCGCCCACTGGGCGGGCGCGCACACCGTCTCCAACGAAGAGTTGCTGCGCCGGATCGTCAAGGCCCGCGCCGAGGCCCACCAGGAGCAGGTGGAGGAACACCGCCGCCTGGCCCGCAAGGCGTTCAAGACCGTCGAGAAGTACACGCGGATCGCCGAGGAGGACGGGGGCCTGACCCCCTCGGCCAAGGCCCGGCTCAAGGGCGCGAAGTTCGAGGCCGAGCGGCACAGCAAGGCACTGCGCGCGCTCGGCGAGTTCGACGTGCCCAACCTCGACCCCGGTCAGGTCCGCCACCGCCGCCACCGCATCGCCGCCGCACGCTGCGCGATCCTCGCGGCCCCGGCCGCTGGAATCGTCACGCTCTCGGCGACGACCACGTGGTGGGCGGCCCCGGCCGCCGCGATGCTGGGCGCCGTCGGCTCCTGGACGCGCGGCCCGAAGCCCTTCGTGCTGACGACCCGCGCGGTCCCGGCCGAGCTGATCGCCGAGACCCCCCTCGTCATCCCGACCGTTCCGGCTGCGCCGTCCGCCGGCGAACTGCTCATCCCCGCCCAGCCGCTGAACCCGCCGACCGTGGGCGGGGCCGAGGCGGACCCGGACCCGGAGCCGCTGATCCTGGCGATCTCCGAGGCCATGGCCGCCTGCAAGGTGATCCCCACAGGCCGCAAGGTCGTGCTCCTGGAGCGGCCCGTGGTCAAGCCCGGCGAGTGGTCGGCCGTCGTACGGCTCCCCGACTCCACCGGCGCCGAGTTCGCCGACGTGCTCAAGGCCCGCTCGAAGGTCGCGGGTGAACTCGGGCTCGACATGGCCCGCCTGCACGTCGAGCCGGTGCCCGGCGCGGACGGCAAGACCGTCCGGCTGATCGGCTTCGACGTCGACCCGCTCGCGCAGGTCCGCCTCTGCACCGCCGAGATGCTGGCCGACGTCGACGTGTGGAAGGTCGGGATCCCGGTCGCGATCGACGTGTTCGGCCGCCTGCTCTACCTGCGGCTTCAGGACGTCTCGCTGCTCCTGGGCGGTTCCACCCGCTCCGGCAAGGGCGCCGCCCTGCGCCTGATCATCGCCGGATGCCTCCTCGACCCCCGGGTCCGCCTGCACCTGGCGGACGGCAAGCACCCGGGGCAGAACCGGTGGGCGGGGTTGGTGGACACGCACATCTTCGAGCCCAAGACCCGGGCGGAGCAGCTGAAGAACAAGCTCGCCGCGCTGGTCGCGGAGATGGGCAGCCGCGCCGGCCGCATGGCCACCCTCGGCATCGAGTCCCTCGCGGAGCGCCCCGACCTCGTCGGCAGCGAGGGCCTGACCCTCGAAGTCGTAGTCGTGGACGAGGTGTCCGTCTTCACCGGCGACTCGAAGCACGGCGCTGCGATCACCCGGCACCTCGCGGACCTCGCCCAGCGCGGTCTGGCCTTCGGGATCATCCTCGTCCTGGCCACCCAGCTCAACGACACGACCGTCCTGCCCAAGCAGATCACCGGCAACGTCGTGTGGCGCTGGTGCATGTACACGATGGACGCGGACGAGTCGAACACCATCCTCGGCAAGGGCGCCGCTGGGCGGGGCTGGTCCACGCACCTCCTGGACGAGAACCAGCGCGGCTCCGGGATCCTGCGCCGCGGCGGCAAGTTCACGACGCTGCGCTCGCTGTGGTTGGACGGCAGCGAGATGGCCGCAGTGCAGGACATGGTGCGCGCGCTCCGCAGCCGGGGCGCCGCTGTGAAGACCGCGCCCGCGCCGCCGGCCTCTGCCGTGCACCCGACTGACTGGAGGGTGCTCGACTCCTGGCTCGAAGCCGCGGCCCCGGCCCCGGCGGGCCCGGCGTCGGCCGACCCGAGGCGGGCCCAGGCGCTCGCGCTCATCCGGCAGGCCGGACCCGAGGGCATCAAGCGGGCCGCCGTCGCCGACGCGATCGGCGCCTCCGCCACGACCGTTGGCGGGTGGCTCAAGGGCTGGACCGAACAGGGCCTCATCGAGGCCTTGGGCGCCTCGCCACACACCCGCTACGCGGCTACTGACGGCCGTCAGTAGCCCCCGGTTTCTACAGACGAGTGCAGGTCAACGCACTGACGAGGTCTCGTCAGTAGCCGCTCGTCAGTAGATCCGTCAGTACCACGTCAGTAGAAGAAGGCCCCCGCCCGGACTCCTTGGACAGACCTCCGGGCGGGGGTGACGACCACCACACAGATGGAGAACGTGATGATCATCGCCACCAAGGTAGCCGGAACCCTCCTCGCCGCCGCCATCGGCACCGGCGCCGCCGTCACGGCCTTGCCCGAGAAGAGCCCGGCGCCCGGCTATGTGCACTACGAGGGCCCGACCGTGGACCTCACCCCGAAGGCGGGCACGGGCGGTCTGCTGCTCCGGGCCGAGGACGGCACGACGATCCTCGGCGCGATGGGTACCGAGGACGAGGCGAGCATCCAGGGCTGCCACCCCTCGGACCCCGGCCTGGTGTGGGTCCGGCAGATCACCACCGGCACCCACAGCGGCGGCTGGGGCGCGATGGCCGGGTACGTCCGGCACCAGTTCGCCGACGTCGACGGCATCTTCCCCTGCGGCGGCTGACGCCATGAGCGAAGCCGAGCGCCAGGCCGCCGCCATCGCGATGGAGCAGGCCCGCATCGCGAACCAGGCCGCGATACAGGCCAGCAGCGCCGCCGCCGAGTCCCTCGCCGAGGCCGCCCGTGCCGCCGCCGCCCTCGCGGCCCAGACCTCCGCGCACCTGTCCCGCGCCTGACCCCCTCGGCCGGAAGGCACCCGCCGCCGGCGGACAGAGCCACCGGCCGACACCCCCGGAATCGAACTCATTTCGCCAACCGGGGATCCGCAGGGACCATGACCGAACCCCCCGGGCGGACGCTTCGGCTCCGCCCGGGACCCCGTCGCCCACTGCACCAAGGAGACCCGTGACGACCACCCTGGAACCCGACCTCCGGGTCCCGGCCCCCGCCCGACCCGAAGCCGAACCGCCTGCCTCCACCGCACCGTCGCGGACTTCGGCCGAGCCGTCGCGGACCGTCGCCGAGACCGACGGGGACCCGGACGACAAGCCGAAGTCCCGGCACCTGTGGCTGATGATCCCGCTCACCGTCGTCGCCGTCCTCGCCGGACTCACCGCCGCCGGCGTCGGCTTCGCCCTCTCCTACGGCGCACTCCGCAGCGCCGCCGTCGCCTGGGGCTTCACCGGCTGGCAGTCCTACGCCTTCCCCCTCGGCGTGGACGGCCTGATCATCGCCCTCTACACGGCAGGCCTGGTCCTCGCCTGGCGCCGGATGGCCCGTCCCTGGGTCCAGATCACGGCGCACGCCCTGACCGGGGTCACCATCGCGCTCAACGTGTCCGCCGCCGTGGACGGCCTGCCCGGATCGCCTAGCCTGTCCGAGGCGTTCGGGCAGGACTTCGGGCGGCTCCTGGGCCACGCCATGATGCCGATCGCGTACGTGATCCTCATCGAGGTCGCCCGGTGGGCCATCGCCCGCACCGCCCGGCTGGAGGCGGGCCTGGACGACGAGCAGGCCCTGACCCTCGCCGAGTGGGCCCTCAACCTCCGTGTCACGTGGAAGATCTACCGCTACGCCAAGACCTACCCCGCCCCCTACGCGCAGGCCCGGGCCGTCGTCCGTGACCTGGCCATCTACCGCGTCTGGCAGACGGAACGCGCCCTGTACGCCGGAGGCACGGCCGAGGACCGGGCCGCCGTCCTCGACCGCATGCCCGCCCTCCTGGCCCCCTACGGCGTCAGCGTCGACGCCGCCCGCGCCATCCCCGCCATGCGGCTGGAGCAGGAGCAGGAGCAGGAGGCCGAGCGCCAGCGGGCCGAGCGTCAGCGCGAGGAGGAGCGCAAGCAGCAAGACCGCGACGAGGAGCGTGCCGAGCAGCACCGCCAGCGCGAACGCGCCCAGGAAGAGGCCGCCGAGCAGCGTGAACGGGAGCGCCAGGAGCGGGAGGACGCCCACCAGGCCCGCATGGACGCCCTCGCGAAGGAGGCGGAGGAGACCCGCCAGCACGGCGAGCTCGCCGAGCTGAAGGCCACGGTCGACGGACAGTCCCGCTCGGCGACTCACCGGGCACAAGCCGCGGTCGCCACCGCCGAGATCCAGGCGACGACCGCCACCACCGCCGCCCAGCGCGCCGCCGACGAGGCCGAGCGTGTGGCCGCCGCCGAAGCACTCGCCGAGACGTCCGCGAAGGTCGCCGCCGAGCGCGCGAAGGAGATGGCCGCGTCCGCGACGCTCGCGGAGGAGTCCGCGAAGAAGGCGGACGCGATCCGCCGTGCCCGCGAAGCCGACCGCCTCGCGGCCGAAGAGTCCGCGAAGCTCAAGGCGGTGTCCGCGAAGGTCGCCGAGGAGGCCGCGAAGCTCGCCCTCGCCGAGCAGCAGACCGCCGAAGCCGAAGCGGCCACGGCCGAAGCCCGCGAGCGCACGAAGCAGGCCGTCCTGCGCGCGGTCGAAGCCGACCACCTCGCCGCACTGACCCAGCGCCAGCGCCGCGTCCGCATCGCCGCCCGGATGCTCCTCGACTCCGTCGAGGCGGACGCGACCGTGGGCAAGACGCCGGCGGAGCTCGCCGAGTTCCTCAAGGACAACTCCCCGCTCACCAACGCGGACATCGCCGCGGCGGTCGGCATCACCTCGACCGGCACCGCCTCCGAGTACAAGACCGAGGCCCTGACCCTCATCGCCCGCGGCTACAACCACCACAGCTCATACGACCCGGACCGCACCGAGTAGGAGAGACCGCCATGTCCATCCGCTTCGACACGATGCCCCACCACTGCACCGGCACCGTCACCACCGCCGTCGAGGCGTACAGCCCCGCCGGCGGCAACGCCCACGGCAGCCTCGACGCCACCGCCTACGTCTGCCCCCGCCACGTCCAGACCGCCCGCGACCTCTGGCAGACCCAAGGCCTCACCCCCTACTGCACCCAGGCGCGCGGCAGCAGCCACAGCTGCGGCGCCGTCACCGACTTCCGCGACACCGACTCCGCTGTCACACCCGCCTGAAAGGATCGCCCGATGGCCTTCGAGATCACCAACCGGGACGAACACCGCTGGCAGCTCCGCACTGCCGAGGTGCTGACCACCTTCATCAACCACGGCTTCGACGCCGACCTCCCCACACTGGACTGGACGATCGCGTCGGGCACCGGCGCGTTGGTCGGGCAGGTCAGCGTGCTCGACCCGAACGACAAGCGCCGAGCCGCCTTCGAGGCATGGGCCCAGTTCCTCGCCGCGTACGGCGAACGCTGGCCCGAGCACCCCCGCATGAACGGCGGCACCCACCTGCACCTCGTGTTCAAGTACCCGACCAACCGCGGCGACGTGAAGGGCGCCATCCGCTGCGACCTCGAACCCGCAGACGTGGATGACGACGTGGAGGCCGACGCCCCCCGCGACCCGAAGGAGCTCAGCGAGCGCCTGGAGGCCGAGGCCGCCGACTTCATGGACGACGACCTGGAGCGCCGGCGGTCCACCGCCGGATAACCCGCAGAACCAGCCTCCCGCCTGACGGGACGGCACACGAGAAAGGCCCGTGACGCGGGAATCGTCACGGGCCTTTCGTTCGCCACACGAGATGTAACGGGCTTCTTTCGCCCCGGTGGTGGATATCCCCGCCGAATTGCGAAAGGATCACACCCACAACAGAACACCCCGCAAAAGAAACGGGGCGCACCGGGATGTGAGAGTTCCGGAACGCCCCGCGCGGGATCCTCAGCCAAAAATTCGTTTCCACGCGAACCAGCAAGGACCCCAACGCTTTGATCAGCGTACCCGGGACTCCGCGTCCCGCAACACCTGTCCGGGCCACCGAGCCCGACACTCACCCGACTGATACGTCGGGTTTCTCCGCGTTTGTCCCCCAGCTTCCCGCCGTTGACCGCGACGAGCGCGCGGACCGCCGCAGCAAGCTGGAGACCCCCGCCTCCACCGACCTCCCCGCCAGCCCCACCCCGCGTGATCTTGTCCGTCACCGGCAGGCCGTCCTCCGCGCCGCCGAGTACCCGGCCGTCGAGGTCGACGCCGACGCCGCCCAGTTCGCCCGCTGGGTCACCCGGTTCGGCCCGGCCGCCGCCGCCGGCCTGGCCAACGGCCGAGACCTGGCCCGCAAGACGGGCACCGAGTTCGGCCCCGCCCACGAGACCCCCCTCGATGCGTTCGACGCCCGCCAGCGGGAGATCCGGGCAGAGGCTCGCGCACGCCGCAAGACCACCGCCACCACCCCCGTGCCCACCACTCAGGGTGAGGGGCCTTCTGATGCCGTTGGGAGCACGGAGGCGGGCCTTGGTCAGGGGGGCCGGAGTGCAACCCCCCCCCACGACCTCAGCCCCCGTCAAAAGGCGTCTGGCCTGCGGGTATCGGTCTCGCCGGAGGACATCGGGGACGATCCGGGGACACGCCGCGCGAACCTCCCGGCGACGGACACGATCGTCCGGAACGTCGACGCCGAGCCGCCGACGGCCGGTTCGGCCGCGCTGAAGAAGGCCAACAAGAAGCGCGACCACTGGCACGAGCTGCGGATCGTCCTCCAGAAGATGACCCAGGACGACACCCTCTCGAAGTGCGGCCGCCTGCCGATCCCCGGCGTCGGCAAGATGAAGCTCCGCTACAACAAGGCCAAGAACCGCACGAACTGGGTCAACGTCCGCACCTGCCGCAAGGCCAACCTGTGCCCCGTCTGCGGAAACAGGATCCGTACCGCCCGCGGCGACCAGCTCGCCGCCGCCGCGATGGCCTGGGCAAACCCCGACGCCAAGCTGCCCGCACCCTTCGACAAGCTCCGCGCCGAGACGGGCGGGGGGCTCGCGATGGGCACCTTCACGCTCAAGCACTACCGCCGGACCCCGCTCGCCCACCTCATCAAGGTCCAGCGCAAGGCATGGTCGTACGCCTTCGGACGTGAGTCCGGTAAGAACTGGCAGAAAGTCCGCGCCCGGTACGGAATCATCGGAGATGTCCGAGTCTTCGAGACGACCTGGGGCTCCGCCAACGGCTGGCACCCGCACTTCCACGTCACGTACTTCCTTGCCCTGCCGCTGACCGAGGCCCAGCGCAAGGAGCTGGAGCAGATCCTCTTCCAGCGCTGGGAGAAGGCCGTTGGCCGCGCGGGCGGCTACACCCTCAGCCGTAAGTACGGCGTGCGCCTGGACGTCCCGAAGAACGGCGACATCGAGGCCTTCGCCCGGTACATCGCCAAGGAGATGACCGGCCTCCTCACCAAGACCGGGCAGAAGGGCCGGCGGACCCCGTGGCAGATCGCCCAGGACTACGCCGAGACCAAGAACCCGCAGGACATGGCGCTGTGGGCCCAGTACGAGGACGCCATCCGGGGCGTGTGGTGGCTGCGCTGGTCCGACAACCTCAACCCTCTGGCCCAGCACTTCGACGGCCGCACCGACGAGGAGATCCATGACCCGGCCAACGACGACGACGGAGAACCGGCCGCGCCCGAGCCCGAGACCGGCCCGGCGTTCATCGACGTCCTCGGCGTGCGCCTCGACGCCTGGTTCCAGGTGATCCTCAAGGTCCCCACCCGCCGCCTCGACGCCCAGCACGCCTTCGAAGCCTCCGGCCTCACCGGCCTCCGCGCCCTCCTCGAATCCTGGAAGCTCACCTGGGGCCACGACGTCTGGTCCGACCTAGACGACTCCACCCCACCCGACTTCCTCGAACCCGCACCCCTCCCCACCCCGCCAACTCCACACCACATCCCTGCCCAAAACTCCCCACACCCGCCAACCCATCCCCAACCCGAACTCTTCACCTGCTGACCCCGCTCCGACCTCTCTCCTGTAGATCCCGAGACCACCCACTCTCAAGGGACGACGGGAGTGGGTGGTCTCGGGGACGGAAGGAGAGAAGCCCAGGTCGGAGCGGGGGTCAGCCCCCACCGAAGTAACACCTGGCTTTACACCTGGTTTTACACCCCGACCGAGACGGCCAACGGCCGCTCGCTCGACCCCCCACCCCCGGAGGCATCCCGATGGCCGGCAAGAAGAAGACCCCGAACCGAACCCGCCACGCACCCGTCCGTAAGCGTCCCGAGCCCAAGCTCACGGCCCGGCTCCCCGAGCATCGCCGCCACAGCGGCGTTGGCGACGCCATGAAGAACGGGACCTTCGAGGACCTCCCCGAGAACGCCCAGATCGCCGCCAAGGCGTTGCTCACCCGCTACATCGCGATCAACCGGCAGGCGCCCAACGGACCCGCCTGCGGCGGACCGATGTTCATCCACGCGACCGGAGACGTCGACTGCACCGCGGGCTGCCCCGGTGCCATCGAGGTGATGCACCTGCCCGAGGCCATGCAGTTCTGCCGGGACGCGGACGACTTCGGGGGCCTGGACGACCGGCTGGCCTCCTGCCAGTGGTGCACCGCCACCGCCGAGAGCCTCCCCCTGACCACGTGCGCCGGCACCGAACTCGACCACCAGGACGGCACGGTCGGCTGCACCCTCGGCGCCGCGTGCGCCGGTGCCGACGTACTCCACCTCGACGGACGCACCTGCGGACTCTTCGAGCCCTGCGAACCGTGCGGCATCACCACGGCCGCCCTGCCCATGTCGACCTTCCACTGACCCTGGCTGGTCATCGGAGCGGCCGACGCAAGCGCCGACCATCAGAGCCCAGGGGCTCTGATCCGTGCCACCCAAGATCCGGTGACCAACCTCAGCAGCGTCCAGGCTTCGAAGGCGACGCCGAGTCGCACCTGACCCTCCTGGCCTCGCCCTTTCGAAGCAGCGAGGTATGCCAGTGCGCTTCGCTTACTGGCACCTCGCCCCCCGCTCCCGTTGGTCGCGGGCGGGGGGACCGCCCTGAGGGGGCGGTCCGCCGGCGGCCCCGAGGGGGCCGCACGGCAGGCGCGGACGGCCGCGCCGGGGTGGCTGAGGCCCGGGGGTACGGGTCCCGCGCGCGGCCCTGAGGGCCGCGTGGCGGGACGGTGCCGACGGCCGCTGTCGCGGCCCCTGGCACAGTGCTCCGCCCCGAAAGCGGTGCGGATATCCGCAGGTGATACGACTGGTGGTCCAGTCGCCAATTGGCGACTGGCGACGGTCGAGGGGGAGCGGATGGCACGGGGTACGCCGGGATCGAAGCGCGGGCACACGGTGTCGGTCCGCCTCAACGACGCGGAGCGCGCACGGTGGGAGGCGGGCCGGACCGAGTCCGGCCGCCGCGAGCTGGGCGCGTGGGTCCGCGCGGTGGTCGAGGACCGCCTGGCCGATGTCGGCGACGGCCAGGCCCCGGGCACCGAGCGAAGGCCGGCGCCGCTGGACCCGGTGAGCCAGGCCGCGTACGACGAGCTGTGCCGGATCGGCGCCAACCTCAACCAGCTCGTCCGGTACAGCCACCAGGACGGCCACCTCCACCCCGCCATCGAGGCGGCCCTGTTCGAGGTCGGTAACGCGGCCCTCGCGCTGCGGGGCATCCAGCCCATGGACCCTGCGGACCCCGAGTGATCGCCAACATCACCAAGGGCCGCAAGGCGGTCGGCGCGCTGGTCTACGACTTCGGCCCCGGCCGGAGGGACGAGCACATCAACCCGCGGATCGTCGCGGGCAACGTCACCGGCACCCCGCTCCAGGTCGCGAGGGCGATCGACCACACCGCCCGCCAGCGCCCCGAGATCAAGGCCCCGATCTGGCGGACGTCGCTGTCCCTGCCGGACGAGGACGGGATCCTGCCCGATGGCCAGTGGGCGGACATCGCCACGGCCTTCGTCGCCGACATGGGGTTCGACGGCGCCCCGTGGGTCGCCGTACGCCACGGCGACGACCACATCCACCTCACGGTGTCCCGCGTCGACTGGTCCGGGCAGCTGCTCACCGACCGGTTCGACTACCGCCGCGCCCGGCAGGCCGCCGACCGCCTGGAGGAGGAGCACGGCCTGGTCCGCGCCGCCGACCGGTTCCGTGCCGAGGGGCCGCAGGTCCGCAACAACGAGCTGGAGGCCGCCCACCGGCGCGGCCGAGGCCTGGACGGCCCGCCGCCCGAGCGCGAGGAGCTCCGCCGGATCGTGCGCGAGGTCCGCGACGCCAGCCGCGGCCTCGGCCGTGAAGCCTTCGAGTCCGGACTCGAGGACGCCGGGGTGTCCTTCCGCGCGAACGTCGCCTCGACCGGCCGCATGAATGGGTACTCCTTCACCCTGGCCGGGTGGGTCGACGGCTCAGACGAGCCGGTGTGGGTCGCCGCCTCGAAGGTCGCCCGCGATCTGCGGTGGGCCGACCTGGGCCCGGTCCTCGGCGACGGACCCGCCGCCACGCCCCGGATCCCCGACCCCCGCATCGAGTTCGCGGTCGCGCCCGCCGCCGCCCCCGCGCCGTCGACCGGCCTGCAGAACGGTCCGACGTGCGAGGAGCTCGCCGCGGCCGCCGAGCGCGGCGCCGAGATCCTGCGCCAGGGCCAGGCCGAGCGCGGCATCGTCCCCGTGCCGCAGCAGGAGCAGCCGGCGGTCGCTCGGTCCACCGACCCGGCCGCGGCCCTCCTCGCGCACTACCGGGCCAAGGCCGCCGGGCAGCCGCTTCCCGCCGAACCGGTCCCCGCCGTGCCCGCGCCGATCCCGGCCTGGACGGACAAGACGCGCCGGCCCCACGGGCGGATGAGCAACGACGGCCTGGCCGCCGCCATCAAGAAGAGGGAGGGGCAGCTCATCACCCTGGCCCGGGGCAAGGCCCAGGCGAAGGAGGAGATCCGTACAGGCGACGCCATCGTCACCGGGCAGGTCACCGGCCCGAACGTCCAGGAGCTCCACCAGCGCCTGGCCCGCCTGGAGAAGGCCGAGCCGCACATCACCGCGTTCCGGGACGCGATCCGTACGGCGAAAGCCGCAGAGAAGGCCGCCAACGAGGCCCGCGGCGTGTGGCGGGAGGCCAACGGGCGCAAGGACATGAGCCGGTGGGCGCTCTGGAAGATGGACACCAGCCGCAGCCAGGAAGAGACCCGGGCCAAGGGCGCGTCCGAGACGATCCACGAGAACGTGGACGTCGCCGCCCAGTCCCGCACCGCGGCGTCCAAGGCGTTCGAGACCGCGCGCAAGGAGACCGGCGTGCCCGATCCCGCCGGGGAGCTCACCCTGCTCCGCGAGGGCTGGACCAAGTTCGTCGGCGACGCCCACGACCGCGACCAGGTCCACGGCAAGGCCCAGCGGTACAACGGCCGCAGCAGCGCCGAGCGCATCGATGTCTCGATCGCCAAGGTGGAGAAGCGGGTCGAGGAGCTCCGCCAGGAGCAGACCCTGCGCAAGACGATGCCCAAGGGCCAGCGCGAGAACGAGGGCAAGGCCCGGTCCGCCGCCGCCCGCGCCGCGCTCCCCAAGGCCGCCCGGAAGGCCGGCACCGGCAAACGGTACGGAGCGGCGTACGAGCAGCCCGCCCACCTGCGCCAGCCGCCCAAGGCACCCGGGCCCAGGGCCCCAGGGCTGTGACCGGGGCCGTTCAGAAACTGAACGCCGGGGGCGGGTGTAGGCGGAGGCCGGTGGGTGCTGGGGGCACCGCCGCCCCCAGACCCCTGCGCAGGTCGGCATCGTCCGGCGCGAACAGGTCTCGTCGTACTGCGGCGCCGTCCGCGCCGGACGACACCGCCCACCTGGACCCGTGGCCGGGGCCCGGATGGCGGGGTCCCGTTTCGGGTCCCCTTTGGAGTTCCGTTTCGGGTCCCGTTCCGAGTCCTCTTTCGGGTCCCGTTTCGAGTCCCCTTCCAAACCAGGGGTGTCGAGGAGAATCCGCAGGTCACAGCCATCGGACAAGGGGGTCCGGGCACGCCGACTACTTCTCTGCGGGACCCTCCGGCGCCGAGAAGCCCGGCCCGAGGACCCGCCGGCCCTGTGGCTGCACCACCGCCTGGCCCTCGCGGACGACGTCCACCAGGCCGTCAGGCTCGGCCCGTTCGACGGGCAGCAGACGCTGCGCGGTGCTCTCGGAACTCGTGGACATCCCGGTCGCCGGACCAAGACCAAGACGTCGTCGTGCGGTGCGCATAGGGAGAGTCTGACGTGTCGCCGCACCCGCTAGACCTAGCGGGCGGGGGTGCTAGGTCTAGCAGGGGCTCTAGCGGCTGAGCCCCGCCCTGACCAGGGACCTAGCGGCTAGCAGGGCACGGACAGACGCGCCGGCTTCATCAGGAATGCCTAGGTGTGGGCGTTCGAAGGCTGTTCGGTGAGGGGTGTCGCTACCGTCTCGGGCATGACGACGCAGATGTGCGAGAAGGACGGCGTTCACCAGCTGCCGGAGGATGAGGACTCCTGGCACTCCGAGCGCTGCGACAAGCTGGTTGCCGCGGGGCTGGACCGGTGCCTGCCGTGCCAGGACCGCCTGATCACCGAGGTGTCCGTGACGCTCACCGATGACTTCGGGCGGCTGTTCACCACCTGGGTGATCGGCACCCTCAACCGCTGGGTGACCTTGGGCGCTTCGATCCCGGACACCGCGCTGGAGCTGTTCGGCCCCAACGGCGGCCCGGCCATCAGCCCGCCCTCGCGCAAGGCCCTGCGGCGCGTCAAGCTGCCCCGCGTACCAGGGGCCGGCCCGGACGCTGCGGCGTTCTCCCTCGACGCCAAGGGCGCCACCACGGTGCTCACCGCGATGAAGCCCGGCGAGCGTGAGGCGGTCCTCAACGACGCCATGGACGGCATCGTCGCGTCCATCGCGATCCCGCTCCCCCCGCTGTCGTGACCACGGACCCCTGCGGCGAGACGCAGGCCCGCGTCCTCGCGGCCGACTCGACAACCGACGAGGCCGACGACGACGTCCTGCGCTGCCGCTGCGGCCAGAGGATCGCGGACACCGCCCCGTACGGCATGTGCGGACAGTGCATCGCCGAGGAGTGGGAAGACGACGACTGAGCAGCCCGTGCTCCTGGCCCTCGTTCACGTACGTACGTCATCTCGCAGACGTACAGGCGGGGTCACTGACGTACACGGCGAGCCAGGCCGGGAAGAACGCCGGTTGGCTTCCTTCCTTCCTTCCTTCCCTCCGTGGCTGAAGACCCGGCGCCCGTCCTGCACGGCCGAGCCCGGGGTCTTTCCCGCTGGGAAGGAAGGAGGGAAGGAACCGTCGCCGAGGCGGTCGGCCCGTGGGCGGAGCCGCGGGGCGCAGACAGGAGCGGTCCGCCGGCGGGCGGACCGCGCGCCGCAGGCGCCTTGATCCAGTAGAGAAACTTTCGACAGCTCGGGAGGATGAGCGCATGACCGTGACGTACACCGGACTCGGCACCCGCCCCATCGGCACCATGACCTGCGACCAGGACGAGTGCACCGCGGTCTTCCACGACGGCCAGGCCGAGACCGAGGCCCCGGGCATTCACATCCGGGCCAGGGAAGCAGGCTGGCAGTTCTGCCGCCCGACGCCGTACCACCAGACCGACGTGTGCCCCGACTGCCCGCCGGACAACGGCTACTAGGCCGGCGCGGTGCAGTTCCTGTACGTGAAGTCCGTGACGCACGCGCCGCGGAGATGACGTACACCGCCGACGGTTACCGGTTACCGGTTACAGGCCGGGCAAGCGCCGCCCGGTGGGCTTGAGCTGCGCGCGGACCTGCGTCGACGGGGCCTGTAACCGGTAACCATGCGGCAGGTCGGCTGGCCGCCCGTCGTGATGTGGTTCCGATGCGTCCGCGTGTGGTCACGGTGCGTCGATGATGTGGCGGGGGCCCGGACCGTGATGTGGCGATGTGGTCGGCTCCGCCACATCACGGACGCACCCTGACCTGCGCTGACGCATCAGCCACATCAGGACGGGCCCCCGGGGTCCGGGCCCTTTTCCGGGCATCGTGGCCCCCGGCCCCCGGGGCGCGGGATACTGGACGGACCCGGAAGACGAGGACCCCCATGCCCCAGGACGAGATCGCGCAGGGCGAGATCGCAGCTCTGACCCGCCGCTACGAGAACAACCTCCAGATCCTGCGCGGCGACATCGCGGGCATCGACAACCGGATGATGAGCCTGGAGACGGCCGTCACCGGCGTCCGGGACGACCTGCGGGCCGAGGTGTCGGCACTCAGCGACAAGATCGACCGGAACCAGGCCCAGATCATCGAGCTCCTCACCCGCCTCGTCGGACGCCACCCCGACGCACCCTGACTTACCCGCGGCCTGCCCGTGGCTTGCCCGCACGCCCGGGCGGCCTGCCGCCTGCCGCAGCCGGCCTGCCCATCAGCTTGCCGACCTGCCGAGCCCCGGTAAGACGTCCGGCAAGTCCTGACCTGGGCTGACAAGCCAGGCAAGCCAATCCGAGCCCCCCGCCCCAGGGCCGTCCGGGCCCTTCCGCGACGCCTACCCCGGTACGGTCGGCGCATGACAGAGCACAGCGAGTCCTCGCTCCCGTGCGAGTGGTGCGGCACCGCGGTAAGCCAGGCCGCTACGCGGACCCCGCGCCGGTACTGCAAGCAGAGCCACCGCCAGCGGGCCTACGAGAGCCGGCGGACGCAGCGGCGGATGCAGGGAGCGGCCGAGGTCGCGCTCCAGGCCGTGGGGTGGCCGAGATGACGTACGAGACCCCGAAGGACAGCGCGGGCGCCAAGCTCTGCGGCTGGTGCGGCGGGCAGATCCGGCAGTCCGGCGTCGGCCGTTCCAAGGACTACTGCACCCGCACGCACAAGGAGTACGCGTACCGGTCCCGCCGCGACGCCCGCCTGATCGCGAACGCCCTGGCCGACGCACGACCCGTTTCGACAACAGGCGAATCCGTTTCGACAACAGGCGGAACC
>NZ_CP108417.1 GCF_035978755.1 Streptomyces sp. NBC_01298 | reverse complement strand
AGTTCAGCACGTTGCCGGGTCGCCGAGGAGATGGCGACGGCCCTCTACGACGAGGGCCTGCTGGATGGCGGGCAGCCCGACAAGGACCTGGCGACGGCGCGGCGGGACGTTCTGATCGGCCGCGAACAGGTGCCCGAGGGGATGCGCCTGCTTGGCCTGGACGACCTGCCCGACCTTCGCTTCGCCCAGATCGTCCAGGAGCTCACCCGCAAGGGGCACGCCTTCAACCGCCTCGTGCGCTCCCAGCTCGGTAAGACTGGTCTCTACCTCAGCCACCGCAACGGGCCGGTGGTGGAACTGGGACTGCGTTCGTACTCGGCGAGCATCGAGACGCCGAAGCACCTGGACTCGATCCGCAAGGCGCTGGACACCGGCTGCCTGTGGCAGGACCTGGTCGACACCGAGTGGACGGTGGAGAACGCCGCCACGGACCACGCCATCGACGGCCTCCGGGACCGCGCCCACGCCAACGACACCCAGGCCGCCCTCGTGCTCGGCGTGCTCGGCATGGTCGCCTTGGTGGTCACCGGTCACCTGCGGGCCGCCGCCGGCTCGGCCGAGGAGACGGTCGGCACCACCATCGCCCGTACCAGCGTCGGGCAGATCATCAAGGGCCTCCTGGAGACCGGGCCGGGCCGCGAGCTCTTGGCCGACGCCGTGAAGCGGTCTCGGGCCCGCCGGCCGCTGCGCTGGTGGGACAGCGAGTCCAAGTCCCTGGTCGAGCAGCCGTCGGACTGGGCGACCTCCACCTTCAACGCCTACCTGCGCCAGGCGGTCCGGCACGGCTTCACCTCCGAGGCGGAGCGCAACAACCCCGCCGCCAAGGAGGCCGCGAGCCTCACCCGGTTCCAGGAGGCGGTGTTCACCGCGAAGGACCGGCTGATGGACCTCATCGAGATGCGCGACGAGAACGGCACTGACGACAAGATCGCCTGGCTCGAGGTGGAGTCGACGTTCGGGATCCTCGCGGGCATCACCGCTCGCCTCGGCAAGATCGCCGAGTCGGAGCCCCTGTCGGACAGCTGGTGAGCGCCCTGGTGTGGCAGGGCGTCGCCACGATGACGCCCGAGCGCTGCCGCTGCGGGCCAGCCAGGGCTAGGCCCCTGGCTGGAGGGAGCACCGGGACCCTCCGATCTGGATCGGGGAGGACAGCGGGAACGAGCGTCGTGCCACTACTAGTCCCGGCGGGCTCGAGAGCGAGTGGCGTAGCGAGGACCCGACCTGCGCGGGTTCGGGCGCCGGCTTCGGTCTGCATCCGTCAGCACAGCAGGAGTCCAGGCTCGAGCGGCAGGCGCGGTCAGGTGCGGCGCCGATGGCTGGCCGCCGGTTGGCTGCGAGCGCGCGCCGACACCGCCTCGGCGCTCAGCCCCGCTCGGCCACTGACGATCACCGGCCCTGGGACAACCGCCCCCGGGACAACGTCGCCATCGACAGCGATCGTTCCGGCTCGGTCGCGCCGGCGAGTCGCCAGGGGCGCCCGAGCGGTGAACGCGCCCCGCGCAACGGCCCGAGCCCGCCCGGTGAGGCCTGGCGATCCGGCGCCGGAGCGGAGCCGGGCCGCCGACCGCCTTGGAAGCGCCGGTCGGGGCCGGTGGCCGTGGCGGTCCTCGGCGTCGACCCGAGCGGGGGACGAGATTGCAGCGCGGGGCTACGGCTGCCGGGTCGCAGCGGCCTTGCCGGGCGTAGTCCAGGAGCTTGTCGATGGCACGGGTCTGCTGCCGCCGACGCGCAACCGCCTGGCCGAACGGGGTGTTGCTGTCCGCGCGGACGGTGCGAGGCGCGACGCTGACCACGTCGAGACCAGGATCGATCGGGGAACGCAGGCCACGGCTCGCGGGACGAGCCGCCGATCTCGCGGTAGTCGCCCGTCCGCAGCGGCGGCTGCGGCGGTGCGCCAGCGTCGCTCGAGCGCGGCGTGGCGAGATCGCTGTTGCCGATGTCCGCAGCAGTCTTCTCGGCGCTGGGCCCACGATGATCCGCCCGGTGACGGCGAGGATGTACCCGATCGATGCAGTCGGTACGACCGCGTCGGTGGAGACGCCCCGACCGCAGCCGCCTGGCGCCGCAGCAGTCCTCGGCGAGGGGTAGTGGCCCACGGCGGTCGATCGCGCCGGGTCAAGCCGCCCATGAACTGTCTCCTTCAAGGCCGAGCCTCGTCCCCGGACCCTCCGGGACGGGCGGCGTTCGCCCGCTTCCTGCGCCGTTCAGTACGTCAGCTTGAGGCAGGCGATGCGACCGACATGACCGTCACGACCGCCATGGCCGTCATGAGCGCGAAGGGCTGCCCGAGCGCAGACGACGAGAGTTCCAGCGCGCCGAGGAGCAGGCCGCCCGCGGCGATCCGACGCGTACGGTCAGGCCGCCGGTCGCCGGAGATCCGGCAGTCGGCGAGACGGGAAGTCGATCGGTTCCGATCGGAGGGCGCTGACGCTTCCACGGCGAGCGAACCCAGCACGCGCGGACGCGCCGTAGATGAAGCTCATCGGCGACAGACCGAGCCGGCACTCCGCCTAGGCTCGAGACGACTGATCATTGACGGCCTTCCTCCGCGGTTCTCGTCCGTCCCGTACTGCGAGCAGGACCCGACCAGGGCCTCGATGCCGTGCCGCCGGCCGAGGGCCCAGACGCAGACGCACTGCCCCGTCCGGCCCGCCACCGGCATCGCCGTTCTTCGTCGGCCGCTTGGCTCCTGCGCGCCTGCGCGCTGTAGTCAGTGCCGCGGACGCGAGGCGCAGGTCCGCGAGGGAGATGGCGTCGGCGTACCTTGTCGACGTTGCGCTGCGAGCGCCCTAGTCTTCTCGAAGAACTTGCTCAGTGCGCAGGGGAGGTCCAGGACGCTGCGGGCAGAACACGGCGGCCGGTACGGCGACAGGTCTCGGCACTGCCGAACAGGGGAACGATCCAGCGCCTCGGCGTAGCCCTCGAGCTGGCCTCGCCACGCCCGTAGAGCTCCATTTCGTCGGTGAGGACGGCAGAACCTTCGCCGCCCAGCAGCGCGCCAGGGCCGGAGCTTCCGGGCGATGACGAAGGCGCGCTGAGACCGCACCCGGCTTGCCGTGCCACTTGATCAAGATGTCGTAGGTCTCGCTGGTCGGATCCTCCGCGTCGATGCCGAACACCGCGAACTCGAGTACCGCTCAAGATCGCGTCGGGTTCGACGCGGGTGACGGTGATGAACTCGTCCTGAGCGGCCCTGCGCCAGGTCCTCGAGGGCCCCGCAGGCGTGAGTGCCCTGGCGCGGTACGGCGCCGGCGACCTCACCATCGACCAGGCCGAACGGGCGCCTCGACGCCCACACCGCCCTCAGTCGCTCCCGGCCTCGTCTGCATCCGTGCCGTCCGCGGCCGATAACGGGACTTGCTGCTGGCCGAACTGGGGTTTCCGGTCATCCGCTCTGCCACAAGGGGGGGAGAGCGGGAGGGGTGCCCGCCCACCCTGTTCGTGGGATCAGGCCTCGATGCGTTAGGTGAAATCGGGACCCTTTGTAGTGATCCTGCGTATCACGATGCGTCGATGCCGGGCACCAGCGGCCGAGCGCTGCCTGTCGACCTGGCCTGCGACGCGCGCTCGATCCGCCAGGACGGGAGGACGTGGCGTCATGCGGCGATCAACCATCGAAACGCCGGGCCCGGCATCGCGCGGCCTCGCGCGGAGGACTCGGGTCGGCGGGACGGGCAAGTCAGGACGGTTCTAGATGCTCGGCCGGAGCGTCGGCGGACGCCTCGGCACCTGGCGGGAGGTCGCACGGGCCGGCAACAGGCGACTTCGAGCGCGGTCACCACCGCGTGCTCAGGCCGGAGATCGACCACTGCTGACCGAGGTCACCCGGCAGAACACCGAGAAGACGGCCGCGAACGATCGACACGGTGCTGCAGCGCGGTGTGCCGGCCACTGTCGCCCTCACCGCCAGCCCTGCCGCAGAACAGGCGGCCGCCGGGGCGAAGGCGGCGCCCACCGGGCGACGTGGGGGGAGCTGCTGTCCGGCTGGTGGTCGACCTGGACCAAGCCATCAGGTGACGGCACCTGCACCCGAGCGACCCACATCACGGCCTGAGCCCCCGTCGCCCTCACCACTCCCTTGGCCCTCCTAGAGGTCACGGAGAACGTAGTGCCCGGCACCGACGCTCACCAGGGCGCGTCACCGCGCGGCTCGGGAGCGCCTCGTCGTCGCCACCTTCGTCCACAGTCCGCCGCTATGGACTGCCTCCATGACCGAAGCACAGCAGACAGGTACCGCGCCAAGATCGTCGGACGTCACCGCGGAGCGCGCCATAGGTCGCACGTCGAAACACCAGATCGCCCAGATCTGCGCAAGCGGGACGCAGGCTCCACCGAGCCTGGCGGAGCGCCTGGGCGTCTCCTCCAAAACGCAGCAGCACTTCCGGGAGCCCGCCAGCGAACATGCGCCTCAGGAGGCCCTGGTCCAGGAGACCGAATCGTCGGCCCCGGCGCGGGCAGCAGCGCCGAGGCGGCCGCCAAACACCAGCCTCTGGTTCCACAACGGATCCTCGGACGACACCCGCGCGGATCGCACCATCGCCGCCTGCCAGGCCCACCGCGGGCGGAAGGTAGACGACCACCGACCTCCACCGAACTGGTTGAGGAGGCCATCGCGGACGCCCATTCGTCTGAGCGGGGCGGCCGACCGGCCGAAGGTGAACTTGGTCGATGCTCGTGGCTCAGGACAGCACCCGTCTTAGCCTCACCGACAGACTGCGCTAAACCCGGTCGTTGCATCCGATCTTTTTCGGGCGACAGATCGAGACACCCCTGTATTCCTCGCCGCCATCACCCTCCCGAGCGGCGGTGCAGGCACTCGCCAGCCGCTCGCGCGCAGGTCGAGCCGCGGCCGGTCCGCGGCGTGCCACCGGCAGGACCGCCGAGCCGCGCGCGCAGGACGCCCGGCTCCGCAGCAGCACGATCGTGACCGGGACTGCACGCCGATCCGACCCTGAACTCGTGCCCCGGCGCGCGCATCACCGGCGGGCGACCGCATCGCGCAGCCGACCACGGCCGCGGACGCGGCACGCCGAGCCGAAGTCGAGCTTCGGGACCTGGAGCGATCGAGCAATGGCCGCGGCTCGTCGACCGCCCGAACGCGCCCGATGCCGCGCCTGCGCCGCCGCTCTATCGGCATGACCGGCGCCCACTACGGCGCCGAAGGCCCTCGTGCTGCACGAGCCCGAGGACCGCTACGCGCTCGACTACCTGAACGAGTACGGCGAGTGGCACATGTGCCTGCTCCTGGAAGGCCAGCTGGAGCCCCCGAGGGACCCGGACGCCGTACCGGCGTCGGTACGGGCGCACAGCGCACTGCTGCGGGCCATGGCGCGGACCAGGACGCTGGAGGGCTTCGACGCAGGCCACGCGGTACGCCTGGCGCAGGCCGACCCGGCCGACCCGGCCGCCACGACCGCGCTCGCCGCGTGGCTCGACACCGCGGCCGCGGTGAAGGGCGGTACGGCGTAAGCCCGTCTGACGAGGTGGATCGAGCACAGCGCGGTCGGGCACCACTAGGAGGACCTGCTGGCCGGCGGCTCGGTCATGGCCTGGGCAGAGCCACCCCTCGGCGAGAGCCTCGACCCGGCTCGGGCCGCCTGGTACGCCAGCCTCCAGGCGTTCCGGAGCCGGGCCAGATAACTCTCCGTTGCTGTCACGCCCAGGTGTCACGCCCCGCTCCCCAGGTGTCACACCGCCGTCGCTATGGCATTGTTTGTCCGTTTCTAGAGTCGCAAAGGCGCCACAGGGGGCCGCTCCCGGGGGAGCGTGACACGTAAGAGTAGATAACGCGCGTTCCTGAAATCTGCACGCAGAGTGAACATGGCGGCCTGCCGCGAGGCCCTCCCGATCATCCTCTACTCGCAGTAGAGTCGAAGACATGGCAGACGAAACGAGCATCAAGGTCAGCGCCTCGACCCGGGACCGGCTCGCCGTGCTGGCGGCCGAGAACAACACAACGATCCGCAATCTGGTCGAGGCCCTCGCCGAGAGCCGGCCCACCCAGTCCGAGTTCGAGGAGCGCGCCGCCCAGGCTCGCGCCGAGCTTGCCTCCATCCTGGGCACGGTGCCCAGCCCCGAGGCCGAGACGAAGGCCCGGGGCCTCCTGGAGCGCCTGGGCGCCAGCCAGGACTCGGCGGCCGCGTAGTGGCGGCCATCGCCGTCGTCCTGGACCACACGGCCGCCACCGCCCTGCACGACCCCAAGGACCCCTTCAACGAAGCCGTCGCCGCGTTCTACGTCCAAGCCTCCGGCGGCCTCGGCACCCTCTACGCCCCGGTCCTCTCCCTCACCGCCGGCGACACCGAGCGTCCCGGCCTGCTGGCCTACATCCACGGCCTACGGTTTATCGAGCTCGAGCCGTTCGACACCGCGGCCGCGCTCGCCGCCACCGAGCTCCTGCACGCCGGGCACTCCTGGGCGGCCGTCCACGCCATCCACGCCGCCCGCCCAAGCGCGGACTTCCCGGCAGGCCGGTATCTGCTCACCCTGACCCCCGAGGCGTACGAGGGCACCGGCATCCAGGCCGTCCATCCCGGCCAGTAGCCCAGCACCCGACCCTGACCGACCGATGATCCACAACGCCGCTGTGCGGCCCCCTGAGAGCCTCTCCCGCCTCCTGGGCCGCTAGTCACCCTCCGGGCCCATGAGTCGCCCAGAGGGGCCCACAGCGCGATCTGGAGCTCCGTGAGCCGGCGCTCCGCCCGATTGGGTGTTCCTCGGTACACGCCCGCCGCGGTCCGTTCCGAGGCGTCTGGCTGCTGCCCGCAGCGCGAGCTTCGCTCTCAGGGGAGAGATATCCACCCGCATCAAACCCCTATAGGTACTACCTACTAATGGGGTGCAAGGTTGGTGCCCGCGCGGGGGTGCTGATGGAGGCCCCCGAGCAGCAAGCCAGCCAGTGGCCGGGACGGGATCGGGCACCACCCCCGCTGCATCGTGCAGCGCCTTGCACCCTTCCCGGCCTGGTTGCAGCAAAGGGCGTGCTGCACGGACTGCTGCCCTGGTGGCGAAGGGTGCAAGATGCTGCTCGATGCCGGAGAGCGATGACATTCGAAGGCCGGCCCCAGGCGGCACACGGCTGCTGCTCGGGTAGCAGGCCGTGCTGCACAGAAGCAGCGCTCCGTGCAGCAAACGATCGTTCGGCTGCTGCGCGGGCCGCTGCATCCGGTCAGTCGGCGGTGCTGGCGGGCTGACTCAGGGAAGGGCATCCCGGACGGTCTCCAGCCGCTCCAGCGGCCCCGCGCTGCCCTCGATGGCGACCGCGAGCTCGGCGCCGCTCATGCGGCCCGTGCGCAGCAGCGCGAGGCCGTACAGCGCGGCCAGCTGCTCGCCGTCGCTGCCGAGCGCGACGACGTCCTCGGCGGCGAGCGGGACCAAGAGCGGCTCCTGACGGTGGTTGTCCGCGGTCTCCTCCCTCGGGTGAATCGGTCAGCGGTCATCGGGGATCCAGCCCACGATGGCCTACGCGCTGCGGGACGCGTATGGCACCACCGAGCATCTGAGCGCCACCCGTGAGGCCGCATGAGCTGCGCGTTTCCCGTACATGGGAACCGTGTGCGCGTATCTGACATACGCGTTCCGCGTGCGAGACGTAGCCGTGCTCTTGTGTGGAGCCCTGGTTTCCCCTCCGTGGGAACGATGTTCACGCGGCTACGAAGCGACCCCGTGAGCTGGCTCGGTCCGGAGATGGTGTTGCCGCCGACACCAGCGCGGACGGGCCTTCACCTGCGGGTTTCCCCTCCAGGGGAACGATGTACGCACTGTTGTCCCTGTGCGGGTGGACAAGTTTTCCACTCCTACGGGGACAAACCGCGAAAAGGTTGCCTCACCAGCGGGTTTCCCGCGCAGGGGAACGATGTATCGCCCTCTGCGCACGAGAACGGCGCCGCACCCCGGGGTGCGGCGCCGCAGTGTCGGCGGGGACAACTACACGGTGGCGTGCAGCTGCCGGACGGTCGCCAGAGGTGCGTCATCGTCCTCGAGCTCGGTGGGCGCCGGCTCGCCCGTGGCCTTGGCGCCGAGGCGGTAGAACTTCACGCCGACGGCCGTGTACGCGAGCGTCAGCCAGCCGTTCTCCGCGAGCCGGCCGATGCTGCGCGAGGCGCTGGTGGTGCTCAGGCCGACCAGCTTCCCGATGTCCGTGGCCGTGCTGCGCACCGGATCCCCGACCGGGACCGCGGTGGCGTAGAACATCAGGACCTTCAGGTCCGCGCCCTGCTTCAGCTGCGACCGCAGCAGGAGGGCGTTGAGCTCGCCGGCCTCCATGAAGCGCGGCTCGAACGACTCGGCGATCGGCGACGTCATGACGCCTCCCTCTCCTTCTTCTCAGGCGGGCACGTGGTCACAGGATGCCGGGCATGCTGCGTGGCCCTGCGCTGCTGACCCGAGCCACCGTCGTAGGCCGCGCGGGCGTTCAGCTTGTAGAACTTCACCCGGCCCACCTTCTCGGCCTCCAGGAGGAAGCCTCCCCTGTTGAGGTTACCCACGGACTTGCTCACCGCGTTCGGACGCAACTCCAGGTCGTTGCCGATCTCGCGGAAGCTCAGGCGCAGGGGCTCATCCCCAGTCGGCGCGTTGAACAGGTAGTAGCCGTAGACCAGCTTGTCGTTCTTGGTGTACCCGCTGCCCTTCTTCCACAGCCCGGCGCCCAACTTCTTGCTGGCGTTGACGTGCCGACCGCCACCACTCCAGTCGTACGGCTTGTCGTCCTCCCTCAGCAGCTCCAGCTGGACGTACTCGCCCGTGCTGGTGTTCACCGCTGGCCTTGCCCGCCCCATACCGCTCCTCACCTTGGGATTTCCCCTGGAGGGGAACGATGTACGCGCCCTGACCGTAGCGACCGTTTCCCCTCCAGGGGAACCCGCCACGCCGACCGGCGCCACGATCCAGATCGGCCAGCGTTTCCCCTCCAGGGGAAAGGTGCGTCCCGATCCGCAACTCAAGTAGCCTCGATTGATACATCGCATGGCCTCTGACCAGCGACGATGCATGTTCGCTCTGTACGTACCTATCCGTAGGCCAGGCCGGGCCTCCTCGCGCGCGTGACGGCCGGCCACCCTGAGGCATCGGTCCCTCGACCTTGGGGCCCTTCTCCTGCAGCTCACCAGGTCCCTCTTCTCGATCGCTCCAAAATTCACCGGCGCACCTTTTTCGCCCCTCTTGTGTCAGTATTCGGATAGCATCTGGAAGGTCAGTTCCTGACTTTTCTCAACTGCGTGAGAACCCGTGTGGGTAATGCATTCACACGAAATCATTTTCCCGGTCACCGGTGCCATGATGTTATTCCAGTCTTAAGCTAGCGCCTCTCTTTGAAACACACGCTCGGATCGCGTGTCCGGCCCCCTCCTGTCTATGTTCGATCGGCCACCCGCCCCGACTGCCCGTCACCACCCCTCCCTCTTGCTGCTGCTCGGGCCGTAGGCCCGTGGGTGGGCCGCGCGGAGCGTGGCACGCCTGGCCCGCACGGGAGTCGGGGGCGCGCCCTGGGGGTGGCTGGAGCGCAGCGGAGGCCACGGGTCGGCCGGAGGCCGGCCCCGGCCCGCAACGCGGCCCGGCTGCCCTGCCCTTGGCGGTGCGCGCGCAGCGCGTGCCGCTGGCGGGAGAGCGGAGCGAGCCGCTTCCGCTCCCGCGGAGCGGGTCCCTCCGGGCTGCGCCCGTCAGAGCGAACCGGGTCGCTGCGCTCCCCGGCCGCCCCCGCTCCGCGTGAGCGGAAGCGGCTCGCTCCGCTCTCCCGCCAGCGGCACGCGCTGCGCGCCCACCGCCAAGGGCAGGGCAGCCGGGCCGCGTTGCGGCCCGGGGCCGGCCTCCGGCCGACCCGTGGCCTCCGCTGCGCTCCAGCCACCCCAGGGGAGCGCCCCCGACTCCCGTGCGGGCCAGGCGTGCCACGCTCCGCGCGGCCCACCCACGGGCCTACGGCCCGAGCAGCAGCAAGAGGGAGGGGTGGTGACGGGCAGTCGGGGCGGGTGGCCGATCGAACATAGACAGGAGGGGGCCGGACACGCGATCCGAGCGTGTGTTTCAAAGAGAGGCGCTAGCTTAAGACTGGAATAACATCATGGCACCGGTGACCGGGAAAATGATTTCGTGTGAATGCATTACCCACACGGGTTCTCACGCAGTTGAGAAAAGTCAGGAACTGACCTTCCAGATGCTATCCGAATACTGACACAAGAGGGGCGAAAAAGGTGCGCCGGTGAATTTTGGAGCGATCGAGAAGAGGGACCTGGTGAGCTGCAGGAGAAGGGCCCCAAGGTCGAGGGACCGATGCCTCAGGGTGGCCGGCCGTCACGCGCGCGAGGAGGCCCGGCCTGGCCTACGGATAGGTACGTACAGAGCGAACATGCATCGTCGCTGGTCAGAGGCCATGCGATGTATCAATCGAGGCTACTTGAGTTGCGGATCGGGACGCACCTTTCCCCTGGAGGGGAAACGCTGGCCGATCTGGATCGTGGCGCCGGTCGGCGTGGCGGGTTCCCCTGGAGGGGAAACGGTCGCTACGGTCAGGGCGCGTACATCGTTCCCCTCCAGGGGAAATCCCAAGGTGAGGAGCGGTATGGGGCGGGCAAGGCCAGCGGTGAACACCAGCACGGGCGAGTACGTCCAGCTGGAGCTGCTGAGGGAGGACGACAAGCCGTACGACTGGAGTGGTGGCGGTCGGCACGTCAACGCCAGCAAGAAGTTGGGCGCCGGGCTGTGGAAGAAGGGCAGCGGGTACACCAAGAACGACAAGCTGGTCTACGGCTACTACCTGTTCAACGCGCCGACTGGGGATGAGCCCCTGCGCCTGAGCTTCCGCGAGATCGGCAACGACCTGGAGTTGCGTCCGAACGCGGTGAGCAAGTCCGTGGGTAACCTCAACAGGGGAGGCTTCCTCCTGGAGGCCGAGAAGGTGGGCCGGGTGAAGTTCTACAAGCTGAACGCCCGCGCGGCCTACGACGGTGGCTCGGGTCAGCAGCGCAGGGCCACGCAGCATGCCCGGCATCCTGTGACCACGTGCCCGCCTGAGAAGAAGGAGAGGGAGGCGTCATGACGTCGCCGATCGCCGAGTCGTTCGAGCCGCGCTTCATGGAGGCCGGCGAGCTCAACGCCCTCCTGCTGCGGTCGCAGCTGAAGCAGGGCGCGGACCTGAAGGTCCTGATGTTCTACGCCACCGCGGTCCCGGTCGGGGATCCGGTGCGCAGCACGGCCACGGACATCGGGAAGCTGGTCGGCCTGAGCACCACCAGCGCCTCGCGCAGCATCGGCCGGCTCGCGGAGAACGGCTGGCTGACGCTCGCGTACACGGCCGTCGGCGTGAAGTTCTACCGCCTCGGCGCCAAGGCCACGGGCGAGCCGGCGCCCACCGAGCTCGAGGACGATGACGCACCTCTGGCGACCGTCCGGCAGCTGCACGCCACCGTGTAGTTGTCCCCGCCGACACTGCGGCGCCGCACCCCGGGGTGCGGCGCCGTTCTCGTGCGCAGAGGGCGATACATCGTTCCCCTGCGCGGGAAACCCGCTGGTGAGGCAACCTTTTCGCGGTTTGTCCCCGTAGGAGTGGAAAACTTGTCCACCCGCACAGGGACAACAGTGCGTACATCGTTCCCCTGGAGGGGAAACCCGCAGGTGAAGGCCCGTCCGCGCTGGTGTCGGCGGCAACACCATCTCCGGACCGAGCCAGCTCACGGGGTCGCTTCGTAGCCGCGTGAACATCGTTCCCACGGAGGGGAAACCAGGGCTCCACACAAGAGCACGGCTACGTCTCGCACGCGGAACGCGTATGTCAGATACGCGCACACGGTTCCCATGTACGGGAAACGCGCAGCTCATGCGGCCTCACGGGTGGCGCTCAGATGCTCGGTGGTGCCATACGCGTCCCGCAGCGCGTAGGCCATCGTGGGCTGGATCCCCGATGACCGCTGACCGATTCACCCGAGGGAGGAGACCGCGGACAACCACCGTCAGGAGCCGCTCTTGGTCCCGCTCGCCGCCGAGGACGTCGTCGCGCTCGGCAGCGACGGCGAGCAGCTGGCCGCGCTGTACGGCCTCGCGCTGCTGCGCACGGGCCGCATGAGCGGCGCCGAGCTCGCGGTCGCCATCGAGGGCAGCGCGGGGCCGCTGGAGCGGCTGGAGACCGTCCGGGATGCCCTTCCCTGAGTCAGCCCGCCAGCACCGCCGACTGACCGGATGCAGCGGCCCGCGCAGCAGCCGAACGATCGTTTGCTGCACGGAGCGCTGCTTCTGTGCAGCACGGCCTGCTACCCGAGCAGCAGCCGTGTGCCGCCTGGGGCCGGCCTTCGAATGTCATCGCTCTCCGGCATCGAGCAGCATCTTGCACCCTTCGCCACCAGGGCAGCAGTCCGTGCAGCACGCCCTTTGCTGCAACCAGGCCGGGAAGGGTGCAAGGCGCTGCACGATGCAGCGGGGGTGGTGCCCGATCCCGTCCCGGCCACTGGCTGGCTTGCTGCTCGGGGGCCTCCATCAGCACCCCCGCGCGGGCACCAACCTTGCACCCCATTAGTAGGTAGTACCTATAGGGGTTTGATGCGGGTGGATATCTCTCCCCCCTGAGAGCGAAGCTCGCGCTGCGGGCAGCAGCCAGACGCCTCGGAACGGACCGCGGCGGGCGTGTACCGAGGAACACCCAATCGGGCGGAGCGCCGGCTCACGGAGCTCCAGATCGCGCTGTGGGCCCCTCTGGGCGACTCATGGGCCCGGAGGGTGACTAGCGGCCCAGGAGGCGGGAGAGGCTCTCAGGGGGCCGCACAGCGGCGTTGTGGATCATCGGTCGGTCAGGGTCGGGTGCTGGGCTACTGGCCGGGATGGACGGCCTGGATGCCGGTGCCCTCGTACGCCTCGGGGGTCAGGGTGAGCAGATACCGGCCTGCCGGGAAGTCCGCGCTTGGGCGGGCGGCGTGGATGGCGTGGACGGCCGCCCAGGAGTGCCCGGCGTGCAGGAGCTCGGTGGCGGCGAGCGCGGCCGCGGTGTCGAACGGCTCGAGCTCGATAAACCGTAGGCCGTGGATGTAGGCCAGCAGGCCGGGACGCTCGGTGTCGCCGGCGGTGAGGGAGAGGACCGGGGCGTAGAGGGTGCCGAGGCCGCCGGAGGCTTGGACGTAGAACGCGGCGACGGCTTCGTTGAAGGGGTCCTTGGGGTCGTGCAGGGCGGTGGCGGCCGTGTGGTCCAGGACGACGGCGATGGCCGCCACTACGCGGCCGCCGAGTCCTGGCTGGCGCCCAGGCGCTCCAGGAGGCCCCGGGCCTTCGTCTCGGCCTCGGGGCTGGGCACCGTGCCCAGGATGGAGGCAAGCTCGGCGCGAGCCTGGGCGGCGCGCTCCTCGAACTCGGACTGGGTGGGCCGGCTCTCGGCGAGGGCCTCGACCAGATTGCGGATCGTTGTGTTGTTCTCGGCCGCCAGCACGGCGAGCCGGTCCCGGGTCGAGGCGCTGACCTTGATGCTCGTTTCGTCTGCCATGTCTTCGACTCTACTGCGAGTAGAGGATGATCGGGAGGGCCTCGCGGCAGGCCGCCATGTTCACTCTGCGTGCAGATTTCAGGAACGCGCGTTATCTACTCTTACGTGTCACGCTCCCCCGGGAGCGGCCCCCTGTGGCGCCTTTGCGACTCTAGAAACGGACAAACAATGCCATAGCGACGGCGGTGTGACACCTGGGGAGCGGGGCGTGACACCTGGGCGTGACAGCAACGGAGAGTTATCTGGCCCGGCTCCGGAACGCCTGGAGGCTGGCGTACCAGGCGGCCCGAGCCGGGTCGAGGCTCTCGCCGAGGGGTGGCTCTGCCCAGGCCATGACCGAGCCGCCGGCCAGCAGGTCCTCCTAGTGGTGCCCGACCGCGCTGTGCTCGATCCACCTCGTCAGACGGGCTTACGCCGTACCGCCCTTCACCGCGGCCGCGGTGTCGAGCCACGCGGCGAGCGCGGTCGTGGCGGCCGGGTCGGCCGGGTCGGCCTGCGCCAGGCGTACCGCGTGGCCTGCGTCGAAGCCCTCCAGCGTCCTGGTCCGCGCCATGGCCCGCAGCAGTGCGCTGTGCGCCCGTACCGACGCCGGTACGGCGTCCGGGTCCCTCGGGGGCTCCAGCTGGCCTTCCAGGAGCAGGCACATGTGCCACTCGCCGTACTCGTTCAGGTAGTCGAGCGCGTAGCGGTCCTCGGGCTCGTGCAGCACGAGCGGGCCTTCGGCGCCGTAGTGGGCGCCGGTCGTACCGATAAGGCCGGCGCGCTGCAGGGCCGCGAGCATGTGGGCGCGTTCGGGCAGTCCGTTGGAGTGCAGCCGCTCCTGCCATTGCTGCTCGATCTCCAGGTCCCGAAGCTCGGCTTCGAGCTCGGCGGCGGCCGCGGCTTCGGCGGCGAGCTCGTCCTGGACGAAGGCGTCGGCCGTCGGATCGTACGTCCCGCCGGTGGTGGCAAGCAGCTGCGCGATGCGTGCCCACTCGGCGATTTCGGCGGGGCCGCGTTCGTCGTCGGCAAGTTCCTCGCAGTCACGGTCGATGTGCTGCTGGAGCCGGGCGTCCTCGAGCGCGGCCGCGGCCTCGGTGGCGGTCATGCCGGTGGCGCGCCGGCGGACCGAGCCGCGGCCGACCTTCGCGCGGTCGAGCGGCTGGCGGGCCGCGGCAGCGCCGGGCGCGGGAACGGAGGGACGGCGGCGGGAGCGGGGTGCGGGGGTGTTCACAGGGCCTCTCGATCGTCACGGAAAAAGGGAAGGGTATTTGGTTGCCGCGCGTCGGGCGCGGCGACCAAAGACAGGTTTAGCGCAGTCGTGAATTCGGTGGGGCTAAAAGGCGATGTTGAGCCACTGAACATCGACAAAATTCACCTTCAGGCTCGCTCGGCCGCCCCCGCTCAGACGGAAATAGGCGTCCGCGATGGCCTCCTCAACCAGTTCGTGGAGGTCGGTGGTCGTCGTACCCTCCTCCCGCGCCGCGATGATGAGGGCCGCGTGGTAGGGCGAAACGGCGATGGTGAGATCCCGTACCCGGGTGTCGTCCGAGGATCCGTTCGCGGTGAAGCCCAGGGTGGATCGGAAGCTGATTTCGAAGCCGCCCGAGGTGGTCGCGCGCTGCCTCGCCTGCGCTCTGACCTGGGGTTGCCACTCCGATTCGGTCTCCTGGACCAGGGCCTCCTGGAGGCGCTTGTTCGGCTTGGCGGAGGCTCCCGAGAGGTAGCGCTGCACTGTTTTGCGGGAGACGCCCAGGCGCTCCGCCAGGCTCTTGGTGGAGCCTCGTTCCCGCTTGCGCAGATATCTCATCTGGGCATTTGGTGATTTCGGTGCGGGCCGGGTGAACAGGGCGCGCTCCGCACGGTGGAGGGCGTCCATGATCTTGGCGCGGGTGCGGGCCGCCTGCTGTGCCTTCTCTTCTTCGGTCATGGAGGCAGTCCATAGCGGCGGACCTGTGGACAGAGGTGGCGACGACGGGGCGCTCCTGCGGCTGATCTCCACCCTTGCGGGTGACGCGCCCTGGTGAGCGTCGGTGCCGGGCCGCTACGTTCTCCGGGACCTGATGAGCGAGGGGGAGGGCCAAGGGATGAGTGAGCGAGGGGCGTTACGGGGGCTTCGGGCCGTGATGTGGGTTGGTGATCGCGGTCGAGGTGCCGGTGTACCTGGTGTGGCTGGTCCAGGTCGGCTACCAGGCCGGACAGCAGCTCCCCCGCGGCGACGTCGCCCGGTGGGCGCCGCCCGTGCTGCTGCCCCCGGCGGCCGTCCTGTTCTGCGTGGGAGCGGGCTGGCTGTGGTGGGGAGCAGTAGTGGCCGGCACACGCTCGCCGCTGCGGGAGCGGTGGGTCGTCGCGTCGCTGGCGTTCGTGGCCGTCTTCTCGGTGTTCTGCGGGGTGACCTCGGTCGAGGACTGGTCGGTCTCGGTGAGCCTGGTGAACGCGGTGGTGACCGCGCTCGGAATGGTCGGCCTGTTCTTCATCCCGGCTGCGGCCTCCCGCCAGTTGCCGGACGTCGTCCGCCGACGCTCCGGCCGAACGTCTCACGAACCGTCCTGACGTTGCCCGGCCCGCCCGACCGGGGTGTCAGCCTCCATCCGCCGGGCCCGCGCGATGCCGTGGGCCCGGCGTTTCGATTGGTTGATCGCCGTCTTGCCGCATGACGTCCTCCCGTCCTGGCGGATCGAGCGGTGTCGCGCTCCGGTCGAGCAGGCGAAGCGCCGGCTGCTGGTGCCCGGCATCGTGCGTCGCCCATCGAGACATGTGATGCAGATCACTAAAAAGGGTCCCGATTTCACCTAACGCATCGAGGCCCTGATCCCACGAACAGGGTGGAGCGGGCACCCCTCTGCCCGCTCTCCCCTACCCCCCCTTGTGGAGCAGAGCGGATGACCGAAAACCCCAGTTCTGAGCAGCAGCAAGTCCGCGTTATCGGGCCGCGGACGGCACCGGATGCGGACGAGGTCCGGGAGAACGACTCGAGTGGCGGTGTGGGCGTCGAGGCGCCGTTCGCGCCGGCCCTGGTCGATGGTGAGGTGGGCGCCGGCGCCGGTACCGACACCAGGGAAGCACTCACGCGCTGCGAGACCTTTGAGGACCTGGCGCAGGACGCTCAGGACGAGTTCATCACCGTCACCCGCGTCGAAACCCGACGCGATCTTGAGCAGTACTTCGAGTCTCGTGGTGTTCCGCATCATGACGCGGAGGATCTGACCAGCGAGACCTACGACATCTTGATCAAGGCGCTGATGGCCGGCAAGCCGGTGCGGTCTCAGCGCGCCTTCGCCTTCGGTATCGCCCGGAAGCTGCGCCTGAGCTACTGGGCGCGGAAGAAGGACAAGGTTCTGCAGATCCTCACCGACGAAATGGAGCTCTACGAGAGCGAGATGTCGGAGGCCGAGCTCGAGGGCTTCGCCGAGGCGCTGGACATCGTTCCCCTGTTCGAGCAGTGCACGAGGACCCTGTCGCCGTACCAGGTTGCCGTGTTCTATGCCCGCAGCATCCTGGACCTCCCCTACGACTACCTGAGCAAGTTCTTCGGGAAGACCAAGGGCGCTCTGCGGACCTGCCACAGCGAAGCGCTCGACAAGATCCACGCCGACGCCATCTCCCTCGCGGACCTGCGCCTCGCGTCGCGGTACTCGACCTACAGCGCGCAGGACATCACCAGGAAGCCCAAGCGGCCGACGAAGAAGAAGCGTGCCGATTCCGAGGCGGGCAAGGACCGCGGCTGAGGGAACAGTGCCCGTCTGGGGCCCTCGAAGCCGATTGCGGTACGGCATCGAGGGCCCTGGTCGGGTCCTGTTCTTGGCAGTACGGGACCCGGACTCGAAACCGCGAGAAGAGAGGCATCAATGATCAATCGTGCTCGAACCACCCCTAGGCGGGAGTGCCGGCCTCGGTCTGTCGCCGATGAGCTTCATCTGCGGCGCGTACTCGCGCGTGCTGGGGTTCGTCATCGCCGTGGAAGCATCAGCGCCCTCCGGATCCGGAACTTGATCGACTTCCCGTCTCGCCGTGCCGGATCTCCGGTCGCACGGCGGGGCGGCCCCCCGACCCGTACCCGTCAGATCGCCACGGGCAGCACTGCCCTCGGCGCCCTTGGAACTCTCCTGTCTGTCGTGTGGAACCAGCTCGTCCTCGGCATCACCTTCGCGCTCATGACGGCCATGGCGGTCGTGACGGTCATGTCGGTCGCATCGCCTGCCTCAAACTCTGACCGACCGAACACAAGGGAGCCCTTGCAGCACTAAGTAGACGAACGGCGAAGGCCGCCCGTCCCCGGAAGGTCCGGGGACGGGCTTCGTCGTACTGAAGGAGACAGTTCATGGGCGGCACTTTGACCCGCGCGATCGACACCGTGGGCCACTACACCCTCGCCGGGGACCTGGCGGCGCCGAGCGGCACGGCCTTCGCGGTCGGGAGCGTCTCCACCGACACGGTCGTACTGACCGCGATCGGCATCGTGGTGACGGTCATCCTCGCCGTCACCGGATGGATCATCGTGGGCAAGCGCCGCGAGGAAGACCGTGCTGCGGACATCGGCAACAGCGATCTCGCCACGCTGATCAGCACGCTGAGCGACGTTGACGTCGAAGCCCGCCGCATCGCCGATCTTCCCCGCCCTGCGGACGGGGGCGACTACCGCGAGATCGAGCGGCTCGTCCCGCTGACGGACAGCCTTGGTACCGCGTTCCCCGCGCCGCTGTCGATCCTGGTCTCGGACGTGGTCAGCGACGCTCGCGCACTCGTCACCCTCCCCGTGGACAGCAACACCCCGTTCGGCCAGTACGGTCTGCGCGTCCGGCAGCAGACCCGTGCCATCGACAAGCTCCTGGACTCGACCGGCAAGGCCCTCGCCTGCGCCCGGCAGCTGCGCCGCTGACGCAGCCCCGCCCCCTGCGCCACGCGCACGAATGTCTCGTCCCCGCTCAGTTCGACGCCGGGATGTGTCCGGCCACCACACCGGCCTCGACTTCGCCGCCCCGACCGGCACTCCCGTCAAGGCGGTCGGCGGCGGCAAGATCATCTCGGCGCCGGATCGCCGACCTCTACCCGGGCGAGGCCAAGACCGATGCGAAGGACGCGTTCATCATCGCGGACGCCTCCCGGGCGATGCCCCACACGCTGCGGGCGATCGACGGCGAGGACGAGACGATCGCCGAGCTGGAGATGATCATTGGGTTCGACGACGACCCGGTCCCGGGGGCGGTTGTCCCACCCCCGGGACGGATCGTCAGTGGCGACGCCAGCGGCGATTGACGAGGGGAACGTCGAGGCGAGCGGCCACCGTACGTTCCAACTCACCAACCACGACAGCCGGGGTATCGGCGCGGAGCGGCAGCACCCAGTAGGCCGACCACTCCTCCCGCTTGGACCTGGACTCCGCCATGTGCTGACGGATACGGAACCGAAGCGGCGCCCCCGCAGAGCGCCCGCTCGGGTCGGGTCCGTCCGCAGTAGCAGGCCACGCCCTCTCCGTTCACCGGGATGTAGATGGCACGACGCTCGTTCCCGCTGTCCTCCCCGATCCAGATCGGAGAGTCCCGGTACTCCTCCAGCCAGGGGCCTACCAGGCTGGCCAGCACGGCGTAGCGCTCGGGCGTCATCGTGGCGACGCCCTGCCACACCAGGGCGCTCACCAGCTGTCCGACAGGGGCTCCGACTCGGCGATCTTGCCGAGGCGAGCGGTGATGCCCGCGAGGATCCCGAACGTCGACTCCACCTCGAGCCAGGCGATCTTGTCGTCAGTGCCGTTCTCGTCGCGCATCTCGATGAGGTCCATCAGCCGGTCCTTCGCGGTGAACACCGCCTCCTGGAACCGGGTGAGGCTCGCGGCCTCCTTGGCGGCGGGGTTGTTGCGCTCCGCCTCGGAGGTGAAGCCGTGCCGGACCGCCTGGCGCAGGTAGGCGTTGAAGGTGGAGGTCGCCCAGTCCGACGGCTGCTCGACCAGGGACTTGGACTCGCTGTCCCACCAGCGCAGCGGCCGGCGGGCCCGAGACCGCTTCACGGCGTCGGCCAAGAGCTCGCGGCCCGGCCCGGTCTCCAGGAGGCCCTTGATGATCTGCCCGACGCTGGTACGGGCGATGGTGGTGCCGACCGTCTCCTCGGCCGAGCCGGCGGCGGCCCGCAGGTGACCGGTGACCACCAAGGCGACCATGCCGAGCACGCCGAGCACGAGGGCGGCCTGGGTGTCGTTGGCGTGGGCGCGGTCCCGGAGGCCGTCGATGGCGTGGTCCGTGGCGGCGTTCTCCACCGTCCACTCGGTGTCGACCAGGTCCTGCCACAGGCAGCCGGTGTCCAGCGCCTTGCGGATCGAGTCCAGGTGCTTCGGCGTCTCGATGCTCGCCGAGTACGAACGCAGTCCCAGTTCCACCACCGGCCCGTTGCGGTGGCTGAGGTAGAGACCAGTCTTACCGAGCTGGGAGCGCACGAGGCGGTTGAAGGCGTGCCCCTTGCGGGTGAGCTCCTGGACGATCTGGGCGAAGCGAAGGTCGGGCAGGTCGTCCAGGCCAAGCAGGCGCATCCCCTCGGGCACCTGTTCGCGGCCGATCAGAACGTCCCGCCGCGCCGTCGCCAGGTCCTTGTCGGGCTGCCCGCCATCCAGCAGGCCCTCGTCGTAGAGGGCCGTCGCCATCTCCTCGGCGACGACGGCGTGCTGGGAGCCGGCGGAGAACTTCTTGGCGGACACGTTCATGCGCACCAGCACGCTGCGGACAGCGGCGGGGAAGCGCTCCATCCCGCGCTGCGGGTCGTCGTCCTCGTAGCCGACGATCACCTGGACCGGCACGGTGAGCGCGTTGAGCGCGATCGCCGCTTCGTTCCGCTCCCGCTGGTCCGCCTCGGTACCCTTCGGCGGCTGCGCCAGTCGCTTGTGGGCCACCTTGGCGATCTTGCGGACGAGCTCACGGCGGGCAACGAGCGGCAGTCGCATGAGGTACGAGGGCAGCAGCTGGACCCGGGTGTGGTCGCGGGCGTCGCCGGTCAGCCATCCGCGCTCGACCGGCAGGAGCACCAGGCAGGAGATCAGCCGACAGTTGCCGTCCACGGCCGTGTAGTCCTCGCCGACCGAGTCGGGGGAGCCGGTGAAGGTCGCCGGCACCAGCGTCAGCGAGCGCTCAACGATGCGCTCCCCTACGTCCTGCGGGTTGTCCTTCCGCACGGCGATCGCGGCCCGGTCCACGGCCTCCATCACGGCCTCGAACGCGTCGCCGTGGACCAGCGTCGCGTACCGGTCGTGCGGGGCTGGCATCGACAGCGCGAGTCGGCCACGGGGCGCCTTGGGGTCGGCGGCGTAGCTCGCGTCCGCGAGCAACCGGTCGTTCTCCACCGCAGGGGAGATCATCGGCGCGTACGCGCGGAAGTTCAGCGTCGTCAGCCAGCCGAACGGCGTCCGGTGCCGCTCATCCCGGCTGAGCTCGAGCTCCTGGGGGTCGGTGGCCAGGTGGGCGAGACGCTCGATGTGGCTCGGGCTAAGGAGAACTCCGCCGAGCTTGCCGAGCTGGGTCTGGGCCTTGGTCGTCTGGCTGACCGGCGGGACACGGTGCTCGAACTCACCGTTGTCGTTTCGGAATCCGCTGACCGGGATGACCTGGATCTCACGGGTCTCGCCACGGTCCGGCTTGGAACTGCTGCTCATGGGGCGCCTTCTTGGATGGCCGGCGTGTAGTACGCCGGCGTTGGCCGCGCGTCACGCGGCGCCATCCGGGCTGCCACGCACCCACTCCGCCTCTGAAGAACCTCAGTTCGTTCAGGGTTTCGTAGCGTTGTCACGTCGGTCAGCGGCAGTTCGAGTGCTCTACGTGTGTGGCGGCGAGGCCGTCGCAGGCGGAGAGGAGCCCAAGTCGTGCGGTTGCAGACCTCGGTCCGCGCGCGCAGGCGTTTGACCGCCGCAATCAACGGCGTCGGCCGCACCCTACCGGTTCGCTGCCCATCGCTCAATGTGGTTTTACTGGACTCCTTCTGACGCACCGGCAGATGCCGTGCGACTCCAGGCTCACTAGCTGCGCAAACTCGAGAGACCGGCCCGGCTCCCACGTCCGGAGCGCCCAGGCTGCCTTCCTCGAACCCGCGAGCTGTCCCCGGCCACCCGGTCCCGAGTCGGGGCGAACGGGGCCTGAGTGGCAGGATCAGGGCAGGGGGCTCCGCCCGCACACCATTGCCTGCGGGCGCGATACCCAAGGCCGCACTCCGAGGAGTGCAGCTCTCTAGCATCACGACCCTCTGACCAGGGGAAATGGCGGCGCTCAACTGGCCAGATCGAACGCTCACAGACATTCGTATGTGTGGCCGGGACCTACAACTCGATGTCGAGCCGCTCCACGTCGGTGAATTCCACGCCCAGGCCGTGCGCGCGGCTGTCGTTGGCGCGGAAGTACATCTTCGCGAGGCCGGCGGCGGCGATCTGCCGGAGCTGGTCCTCGGTCTTGCCCTCCTCCCGGGCGTTGAACAGCTGCTCGGCGAACTCGGGCGGCAGGGCCTGGGTGATGTCGCGGACCCGGGCGTCGTCGGTCGTGCCCGAGGCCGCGGTGAAGCCGAACTTAGCGCGGGTGGAGACGACCAGGCCGGCTGTGGACGCGGCCTTCTTCCTCGCCTTTGCACGGACCTGGGGCTGCCAGCGCTTCTTGACCTCGCGCTCCAGGCGGTCGCGCAGCTCTGGGCGGGGCCGCTTGATCTTGCCCGTGACGTACCGCTCCACGGTGCGCTGGGAGATCCCGAGCGCCTGGGCGGCGGCCTTAGTGCCCTTGAGCTGCTTGACCAGGTACTTCATCTGCGCCTGGGCGCTCTGGGGGATACGGCGGGTGAACGCCTTCTCCAGTGCGTGGTCCAGGCTGTCCCCGAGCGAATCGACCATGACCTACTCCCCTTCTCCGGCGCTCTGGTCGGTCTTGATGAGGTTGGAGACGTTGAAGACCTCGCCGCGCTCCTCGAACTGCTGCTCAGCCCACAAGACGGTTTGCGTCCCCTGGTGCTTGACCATCCCCGGCGAGACCCCGAGCCGGAAGCCGCCCGGCACGGGCTTGCCCTCGGGCGTAGTCGGCAGGACGTCCAGCGGGGACGGGCCCGGCGAGGGGTAAACGATCGCGTCGGTGCCGATCGCGACCGGGTACAGGCGGGCGGCGGCCGCCGTCTTCACCAGCTTGCGGTGCAGGCCGGTGCGCTGGCTGGCCAGCACCGCGGCCCGGATGTCGGGGCGCCACGTCCACCGCTCCAGCGCCGGATAGGGCTCGTACCACGGCACCTGGCCCCGCGAGCGCTGGCGCAGCTTGCCGATCGCGCCCTTGGCCGTGGCCTTGATCGCGGTCTCCAGGAGCGCCATGGTCGGGTCGACCTGCTTGCGGCGTGCCATCGCGTCCAGGAACTCCTGGCCGGTGAGGTCGGTGGTGACGCCCATGTCGGCCATCGTGTCCACGTACGCGTCGCGCAGCCGCTTGTACCAGGCGTCCAGGTAGCGGCTGGTCTGCGTGCGCACGTGCGCCTCGATCGGCGCGACGTCGAAGCCGAGCTCCACCGCGTACTGCACGGTGGGCGTGGCGTACCAGGCCGGGCCGGTGGGGTGCTCGCCCGTCGGTGTGAACGGGGAGGGCAGCCGGGAGCCGTCGATCGTGCGGCCGTTGATCCGTATGCGGGACAGGTCGACGTGGGAGAGGTCGACCAGCCACGATCCGGGCAGCGCCGGGTCGAACGTCGGGTTGTTCTCCAGGTGGGTCGGCCCGTTGAGTCCGACCGTGAGGCTGTTCGCGGCCGCGGCGAAGCTCATGTTGAGGTCGACGACGACCAGGTACGGGTTGGTGCATTCCTCGTCGGTCAGCGGCCGGCACCAGTCGTAGGGCTCTTCCATCAGCATCTCGGCGGGGGTGCGCATGTGGTGCCGGGCGAACTTGCCCTTGAGGATCGGGTGTTCGTCGGGGACCTCGCACTCCACCACGGGGTAGAGCTGGGTGAGGGCGTCGTCGTTGAAGGCCCGCTTGAACTCGCCGGTCGCTTCGTCCTTCTCCGCGCGGGTGGGCGGGCGCAGTGCGGTCATCAGCTCGAGGCCGGTCGTCGCGGTGGTGCCGCGCGGCGTGATGACCCGGGCCGCGTACAGGCCGAGGTACTGGGCGAGATCGGCCGGGTGCATCGTCGGCAGCTGCGGGTTGTTCTTGTTGTCCCACTCGCGGGCTTCCAGGGCGTCCCAGGGCAGGATGCACAGCTGGACGCAGCGCCGCCTGGAGCCCTCGGGGTCACGGAAGATGCGGGCCCACGGGCCGAAGCCGCGCTGGCTCATCTGGAGTCCGGCCCGTCCGATCTGCTTGACCACCTTGTGGCCGTCCGGGAGGCGGCTCGCGTTCCGCTCCTCCTCCGACAGGGTGACGGGCAGGCCGAAGCGCTCCAGCGCGGCCGCGGTGAGGATGAGGATCGGGTCGGCGTCGCGGCCGTGCCGGTGCAGGCGGCTCTGCCCCAGGCGGCCTTCGGTCAGCGTCCAGTCGACCAGCGCCGGGATCGTCTTGGCGGGTACGTCCAGGACCAGGCCGCCGACGCAGTACGCCGACACCTTCCCGTCCTCGCAGTCGATGACCGCGAGCGGACCGTTCTCGAAGCGCGGGTCGAGGACGGCCGCCGGCGCGGTGGGCTTCGCCACCGCCTTCTTCGCGCCCGGGCGCCGCGACGTCGCCGACGGCCTGGTGGTGCCGGATGTCTCTGTCGTCGGGCGGGACGGCGGTACCGCGGCGGCGGGGGCCGGCTCCTCAACCGGGCCGGTGAACGATTCCGGGACCACCGGGGCCGGGGCGGTAGCGGGCGCGTCGGTGGCCGAGGTGGGAAAGCGGGCGGCGAGGCCCTCCAAGAGCCGGGCGTAGGCGGCGCGCTTCGGCGGCCGCGGCTCGGTCCGGCCGGTCTCCCAGTTCCCCACCGCCTCGCGGCGGGCCTGCAACACCTTGGCGATCTGCTCCTGACTCAGCCCTGCCGCCTCGCGCAGTCGCCGCCGCTCCGCCGGCGCCGGCAGTTCGTCCTGCGCGACCTGCTCCAACAGTGCGTCGACCGCGCTGAACAGCTCGTTCTCATCCGTGGACACAGAGGTCACCTCCAATAGACAGCATATCCGATCGCTCGCTGAACCGCGCAATCAATCGCGCATGAATCGCTCAAAGTGCAGGCGTGCAACACGAAGGTCGAAGGGTTGCACTCTGAACATTCACGCAGGTCAGAGGCACAATGCAGGGTGTTGCAGGGGTCTGTTGCAGTGGGTGTTGCATATTCGCGTTGCACCGTTGCACCCGGGAGCGCTCCAGGTGCGCTGACGACGAACCCGGGACCGCGTGAAGACCTGCGTGGGCTAGTTCGCGGGGTCGCTCGCTGCGACACCGGAAACGTGGGTAGGCCCTGGAGCAGGAGCGGCGGGCTGTCCCAGCGCAGCCGGTCGGGCCGCCCCAAGGAGGCACCGGTGCGCATTGGGGACGTCGAAGTCGGCGAGACGTACACCGCGAACATTCCCCAGCGTCTCCCGTCGGCAATACGAGGCCGGCCCGCCGCGACGGCTGCTGAGTGGCAAGCCGATATGCAGCTGAGCCTGGCGCGCGGCCGGCGCATCACCGTCACGGTGACCGGCTACGGCGACGAGCCCGGCACGGTCGTGGTCACCCGGGAGATTCCCGCAGGCCGGGTGGGACTGCGGCTGACCGCCGGACAAGCCGCCGACCTCGGCCTTGCCGAAGGCCAGGAGTACGAGATCCACGGGACCGTCACCGACGACACCGGCCGCGTCATCACCTTCCCCGCCACACTCACCCACGAGATCCCCGCGCGCTGGCTCCGCCCTCGAGATGAGCACCTGGAACTCCACCCGGACACCGCCCGGCTCCACCGCGCCGAGGTCTGTCGTGCTGCAGACGGCATGGCCTTGCGGGACATCGACCAGGCGATCGACAAGGCCCTGGAGGCGGTCCACCGAATCCAGGGCCGGGCCCTGGACGACCCGACCGCCGACCGGTCTGTACTCACCGCCGAGACCACCCACCAGGAGTGGCTTCGGATCTCCCAGTGGGTCAAGGCGTCGAAGCTGACGGTCTACGACCCGCGAAACGATCCCGGCGCCGTGGAGTACCCGCCGCTGATCCGCTTCAAAGGGAAATGACCGTCCCGCCGCCTTGGGTTCGGTTCAACGCGGCGGAGTGGCCGGTCAGGTGCCCAGTAAATGCCGCGTAGGCGGCCCGCTCCTCGGGTGCTCCGTAGACGGCAAGCCAGCCGCGGGCCCAGTCAGACTTCGGCCCGATCTCCTGGCCATAGGGGTGAGCGTGTGACCACAGCTCAAGGTTGCCCGAGCGCAGGCGCCCGCTTCCGTCGTCAACGAGTGGGCCGTCTGTCCGGTTGTCGGTCTTGATCCCGTTGACGTGGTGAACCGTCTCGGTCGGCAGCAGGGGACGGCCGAGGAGCTCTTGGACGGCATGTCGGTGCTCCATCACGCTCTCACCGCGGACGCGGATCACCCGATAGCCGCCGCCGTTGGTGTATCCGCTGCCGGCAGGCGCGTACTTCTTCTTCGTGCCCAACGGCTGCCCGAGGGAGAGCCGCCGGTAGTGGGCAGCGCACATGTTCTTTGCGCGGGAAGGGTCGGTGCATCCAGGAGCGTGGCACCAGCCCGTCTGCTTCGTCTTCGCCTGGAGCTCCGCAGGCCCGGTCTCCCCCGTGGCGCGGAAACGCAGGTAGTGCCCACCGCACAGACCTTGGGCCTGATGGGGGCGGTCACAGCCTTCAACGTCGCAGCCCCGAACCTCCGGCGGGATGGGGGTAGTGATGGGGGCTGCCAGCCCCGCTTCACCCTGCTTCTGGAAGCGCTGGTAGTGCGCGAGACAGAGCCCCTTGGTCCTGTGTGGCCGGTCGCACACGGGTGACCGGCAAGTTGGCGAGTCGTAGCGCTCGCGGATGCGGCGTTCCTCACCCGTGTCGCCGCCCTTGCGCCATCGTGCGTAGTGCGTACCGCACCAGAGCTTGGTGCGGCGTGGCCGACCACAGCCGGAGATCGTGCACTGCCGGGAGAGAGGTGCAGGTGGGGCGGTTGAGTACGTCCTCACCGGCGTCGCGGGATCGCCGTACTTTTTCCAGCGCCAGTAGTGCTTGGGGCACCAGCCCCTGGACTGCGCCGCGTTTTCGCACTCCGTCACACTGCACATCCGCCATGAGCCTTGCGCCGTCATGCCCGCATGGTGTCCAGCTCGGACAAGCACGCCAGCCGCCACACGCCCGTACGCATGATCGAATCACTCGTTCGGATATCGCGTCGACGTCGGTGGGCCATGGCTCTGCTGCGCCGTTCCCGGTGCTAACAGCTCCCGCAGCGGACTCCGCTCCGCTGGCCCTCGATGCTGGAGCTCCGACCCGCAGCCCTCACGCCAACCCCCGGGTGTGCAGAACGCCCTCCCCGCCGCTGCCTCCGCGGCCCTGTCGCTCTCACCTGCCTCCAGGGCCGGTGCAGCCGGCTGCGCCATGGTCTGCCCGCCGGGGGTGTAGCTGGTCGGCCGCCGCAGGCGAACCGGCGACAACCGGGTGGGACCATCCATTCCTCTTCTGAGTCGCTCACAATCGAAGTTGACACGAGTTGCTTGTGCCGCTTACGATCAAAGGGAAATCGAGTGATCCGGCCTTCGGGCCGATACCGGCAGGAGCGCTCATGGCCACCCTCAGCATCCACTTCGACCCCGCCGTCATCGCACGCCTCACCAGCGCGAGCGG
The DNA here is from genome assembly GCF_035978755.1 of Streptomyces sp. NBC_01298. Taxonomy (NCBI): domain Bacteria; kingdom Bacillati; phylum Actinomycetota; class Actinomycetes; order Kitasatosporales; family Streptomycetaceae; genus Streptomyces; species Streptomyces sp. NBC_01298. The sequence goes on along the minus strand of NZ_CP108417.1, from coordinate 80,389 downwards.
CGACGACACCGTCCACGTCACCCTGTCGCTCGGAGGAGGCGACTCCGCCGCCGAGGCGGCCTCCGTCGTCCCGCACGGGCCCCTCGCCGGTCTGATGCAGGCCGGACTCCTCGAGTCGGGCACCGAGCTGACCTTCCACCAGCGCCGTGCGAACCGGTCGGGCCGCGCGGTCGTGACCGCCGACGGACAGTTGATCGTCGACGGCCACTCCTCGACGTTCCCCTCCCCCTCGAAGGCCGCCGAGGCCGTCACGGGCAACGTCATCAACGGGTGGACCCTGTGGCAGACCCGCGACGGATCCACCCTCGACCAGCTGCGCCGCCAGCTCGACACCGAGTAGGACCGCCCCCGTGCTGTGCCCGAGTTCGCACCGGGCGCAGCACGGCGCAGGGGCGTGGTCGGGCAGCAGGTGTCGGGTCGCAGGAGAGGGCAGTGGAGCGGTGAAGAGAGACGAGGACATCGTTCCCGTCGAGTTGGCCGAGGAGGAGCACGAGGCGATCCTGACGGCGGAGATCCTGCCGGCCTGGACCCGGGATGCCGTCCCGCAGGACCGCCCAGTGGTGGTGGTCGTCGCCGGACCGGCGGGGAGCGGAAAGTCCCACCTGTGCGACCTTCTCCTGGCGGTTCTTAATCGGCGGGGCGGCGCAGTCCTGATCGGCCGCGACCTCTACAAGAGGGCCCACCCCCACTACGCCGACCTCATGCGGAGCGATGACCGGACGGCCGGTGTGCGGACCCGGCCGGATGTCCTGCGGTGGCAGGCGGAGGTCGAGGAGTACGCCCGGAGCCGGCGCTTCGACGTGGTGCTGGAGGAGCCCGTCGCCGATGTGGAGGAGGCGTGCGCGAAGGCCCGCTCCTACCGTGCGGACGGCTACCGCGTCGAGCTGGTGGCTCTGGCCACGGCGGAGGCCGAAGCTCAGCTCAGCAGCCTGGACCGCTACCTGACGCAGGTCGCTGAGGAGGGCGTCGGCCGCTACGTCTCGCCGGGCAACTTCGACCGGTGCGCCCGCAATCTGCCGCGCTTCTTACAGGTCGTCGAAGCCGAGCGGCTCGCGCACCAGGTCATGGTGGCGCGGCGCGGCCTGCAGGTCCTCTACCTCAACAAGTTGACCGACGAGGGCGCCTGGCAAAGGGTACCGGCCGCGGCCCAGACGCTGACCTCGGACTGGGCGCGGCCGTGGACGGTGCCGCAGACCTGGGCTTTCCGCCGTCAGCTCTCCGGCGCGGAGCAGCGGCTGCACCCTTCGCTGCTTACGGCGGAGCGGCGCCTGGCGGTGGCGGGCGGTCTGGAGCGCGCCTTTGGTCTGGCCGAGCGGGTACGCCGGATTGCCCAGCCGCTCGCCTTGCCGCCCGGCGTCGACTACCACCGCTTGTCCCCCAGTGAGCACACGTGGATCTTCGACGAGCTCATCGTCCCGATGTATCTGAGCAACATCACCCCGCAGGACGCTCCGGTCACCCTGTATGTGATGGGCCCGCAGGGGTCCGGGAAGAGCTACACGGCGCGCATGCTCCGCCGCGCGCTGCGCCAGCGCAGGCCCACCCGGATCGAGGGCGGTCTCTTCAAGATGGTCCACCCCGACTACCGCCGACTCCTGGACGAACATCCGCGTACGGCCTCTGCCCGCATCCGTGCCGACTACAGGCAGTGGCAGGAGATGGCCGAGGCGTACGTCCGGGCCCACCGAGGGGACATGCTGATTGAGATCGCCCCGGACAGCGTGGCTCACTTCATCGACGGTGCGCGCCGTCATCACCGGGAGGGCCGGCGTGTGGAGCTGGTCGTGATCGGGGCGCGCGCCGCGGACAGCCGGCTGGGCACCGCGACGCGGTGCGCCGAGGTGGCCCGCCTCGGCGGAAACCCGAGGCTCACCGAGGCCGCCGCCCACCAGCGGACCTTCCAGGTCGTTCCCGACGTGGTGCGCGCGGCCGAGCTCTCGCCCTACGTGCACTGCACCTCCGTCATCCGCAGAGACCTGACCGCGGTGTATCGCAACGCGCGCCTCCGGGACGGATCCTGGGGCAGGGCGCCCCGCGGCGGGGACGTCCTGGAGGCCGAGCAGCACCGCCCGTACACGGCGGCCGAAGCGACCCAGGTCATCGCGACCCTCCGCCGGCTGAAACGCGAGCTGCCGCAGTACCGGTCGGATCTGGTGGACATCGCCGCACTGGCCTGGCCGCTGATGCCCGCTCACGTGCGGCCACGCATCCTCTCCACCACGATCACCACGGCGCCGCTGTCCCTCCCCCAATGCGGTTACTGGCCGCCCAGCTCCTGGGAAAGGGCCGTGTAGCGGGCCGCGATCTCGGCCACTTCCTCCGGGCCGGCGTCCAGGAGCGTCTCCAGATCGGTGGCGCATCCCACCAACGCCTCCTGCAGGGTCTTCAGGCGCACCGGGTCGGGCCTGGCGGTCCGCTGTTCCTCCGCGACCTGTTCCGAGTACAAGAGGCCCACCTCCCTCACGAGCTGTTCGGCGGTGTCGGGACTTACGTGCTCTGACAAGGGAATTCCTTCACGTATCGGCAGGCGATGGGCGCCATTGTCTCTGGCCGAGGGGATACGGCCAGCCGCCCACGTTGCCGAAGATGGCCACGCGGCAATCCCCAGGCCCTACGGTTGATACCGCCGATGATCATTCCTGGGGGGACCATGGCCGACCTGCGTGCGCTGTTCAGCTCCAACGACCCGGAGGAGTACGACGCGGCGGAGGCGTTCACCGATCGCCAGGACCAGTGGCTGTCGGTCGCGGCCGCACTCGGCGAGCATCTCCAGCGTGTGGCCGGCCCCGGCTTCGACGTCGAGGACCTGGAATCGCCCCGCACCAACCTGATCATGTTTCACGGGGTGGGCGGGGCCGGGAAGTCCACCCTGCTCCGCAAAATCGAGGCCGCCCTGGCAACGGCTGAGGACCGGCCCGTCCAGTGGGGCGCACCGTCCTGGACCCGGCGGCTCCTTCCGATCCGGATCGACCTGTCGCGCTCGGCGTCGACCGGATCCGACTACGAGCGCGTCCTGCTGACGATCCGCCTTGCGCTCGCCGGAGAGCTCGGCAGGACCCTGCCGTCCTTCGACGTGGCGTTGCGCAACTACTGGGAAGCCGTCCACCCCGGCGAGCTCCTCGACGAGTACATCCGGCGCACCGGGATCGCGGGCAAGGTCACCAACCTGCTGCCCGGCCAGCTCCAAGCCGGTGTCGGGGAGATCGCGGCGGCGCTGCAGCTGCCCGGCCTGATCGGCTCCGCCGCCGGACAGATCACCTCTGCCCTGGTCACCGCACTGCGCGAACGCCACGACCGCGCCCAGGCCCTCGCGGGCGCCGCACGCACCGCGGCCCTCCTGGAGGCCACCCCGGATTTGGAGAGCCTGTCGTTCTACCCGCACTTGTTGGCGTGGGACCTGGCCCAGCTGCCCGCGAAGAAGGCGGTGACCCCGGTGATCCTGCTGGACACCTTCGAGGACACCGCCGACCGCCACCGGGACCTGGAACGGCTCCTGCAGCGACTGGTCTGGCTCATGCCGAATGTGTTCTTCGTCCTCGCCGGGCGCAGCCGCCTGCAGTGGGCCGACCCGGCTCTCCACGGTGCGCTCGATTGGACCGGCCCCAGCGCCTGGCCCGGCCTGGCCGCTCCTGCCGTACCGCGGCCCAGGCCCATCACAGGGTCCGGACGGCAGCAGCTGATCGGCGACCTGTCCCCCGAGGACTGCGAGGCGTACCTCTCGCAACGCCTCGTCCAGGGCGGGCACCCTCTCATCGGCAGCAGGATTCGCGCGGCGATCACCGTTCGTTCCCATGGTCTGCCGCTGCACCTGGACCTCGCGGTCTCCCGCTTCTTGGAGATCCGCCGGAGCGGCCGCACCCCCACCCCCGTCGACTTCGACTGCAGCTTCCCCGCGCTCCTGGCCCGCGTCATGTCCGACCTGACCCCCGAAGAGCGGCACGTTCTGCGCAGCGTCTCCCTGCTGGATGCCTGGGATCTGGAGCTGGCCACTCGGGCTGCCGGCCTCACCCAGCAGGCCACCGCCCGCCGTCTCACCGAGCGCCCGCTGATCGCCGAGAACCCGTACGCGCTGTGGCCGTACCACCTGCACCGGGCGATCGGCACGGCCGTACGCGAGGACACCCACAACGAGGACCGCTGGACCCCGGCCGACTGGCACCAGGCCGCGACCCGCGCGCTGGCCGCCCTCGGCGAGCAGTGGACGACGGCCACCGCCCAGGCACCCAGCCGGATGCTGCTGGTGGCGTGCCTGCGCCAGGGCCTGCGCCTGGCCCGCGACCACCGCCTCACCGACCTGGGGTGGCTCACCGCCGCGGCCTTCGACTACACCGACGACTCCGTCTGGGAGCCCCTCACCCTCCCCGCCGACATCACCGGCGCACCGGACACGCCCGCGGACGCCCTGGCCGAGCTCCTCACCGCGATCACCCGGCGCCAGCGCGAGCACCGCCAACGCACGGTGGAGCGGCTGAGCGAGGTACTGGACTCCGGACTGCTGTCCGCCGGCCTCACCGAGCTCGCGCTGTATTACAGGGCGAAGGCGTACAAGGACCTCAGCCAGGGCGCCGCCGCCCGGGCCGGAATGCGACAGGTTGCCGACGCCGACGGCCGCCTCGCACCCAAGGCCCGACGTGGCCTGGCCAACCTGGACAGGCTGGCCGGGGACTTCCCCGCCGCCCTGGCCGCCGTGCCCACCCTGGGCTGGAAGGGCCGCCACAACCGTGTCCTCGGCGACATCCACTGGTCCCACGCCAACACCGCTCAGGCCATCGCTGCCTTCGAAGCCGGCCGTACGGAGGCCGAAGAGCGGGGGGTGGCCGGCGAGCGCGCCATGATGCAGGTCCGCCTCGCCCTCGCCTTGTCCTTCGCCGACCCCGTACGGGCCGACGCCGAGCTCTCCCTCGCCCACCAGCTCCTCGAGGACCTTGACCAGCGGGCCAATGTTCTCCTGGCCCGTGTCGTCGCCCTGATCAAGGACGCCGGAACCAACGGCATCAGCGACCGCGCCCAGAGCCTGAACACCGACATCACGGCCGCAGGGCTGCCCTACCTCCACCGGTTCGTGGAGCTTGCCGTCGCCTTCCACGACGCTGTCCTCGGCGACGACCACCCGCTGGGCTCCACCATTGACCACCTGCGTGAACTTACGGCCAGTGGTGACTTCGCCTACTTCACCGACATCGCGCACTTCATGGCTGGCCTGCCGCTGCCTGACCTGTCCTCCACCAGATGGGTCGACGGGTCGGACCCCGTCCGAACTCGTTGGCGGCAGATCGTCCTGGATCGGCGCGCTTTGCTCGCAGTCCCCGAATAGGTTCGGCTGGCAGGAGATCGACGGCACTGCCGGCCTTGTCGGTCAGAGGCCCGGAACTTCGTTCCCTGGCTGGGGCTTTGCTGACCAAGAGGGTTGCAGGTGCGGCGATGCCGGCCGTGGAGACATGCGGGCATTGCCGAGAACCTGGCTTGCCGCGGCGTGGACGGCTGGGGTGACACAAAGCGCCACCATACTCACCGCCAGAATCGGCGGACTTGATGTGACGTTGCCAGCGACCACGGTCCCCGCGGCCAACTGCTCGGGCTGAGATCATTACCGCCGCGCTGCCCGTAGCCAATGGTGCTGCCTGGCCAGCTGGCGAAGCCAGGTTAACGCCTGACGAACAGCACGGCTCAGAGGTTGCAACCTCTGGCCTGTTCATGAGTGCGTGGAGAGTTACAAAGGCGTTCTCTTGGGGCTATCCACCGAGCATCTTGCATAGGGCAGGCATCGTTCTGCCCAGCGATGGCAACCCGTCTTTTTCGGTAGCCTTAACAACCGGTCCCGATCCGTTGCGTACGACACCGCCACATCAACATCTCGGTAAACCGGCGGCGGCGAGTGGCACCAGATTCAATTGCACCACCCGCCGCGCTGCGGAATCTATCCCCACACTCGCATGATTGTCCGGACTATTCCATATGCGGCTCCAGCCGCGATCGCCGCACCTATGAATCGCTGGAATCTGAAGGACGAAACGCGACCTCCCGACCATCCAGCGATCCAGTCATGCTGCCGCCTCGGCAGTCCCTTGAAATTGATCGCGACACCAATTCCAACAGCCAGGGCCAGGAGTGCAACTGGCAGCACTAACCACGGACTGGCGATCTTTTCGGCGGCGGACGAGATCATCTTGAGTTTCCTTTTGCGTGAAGATTAAATCACCAAAGAGGAATGGCGATGTTTATGCCAGCAAACCAACCTGCGCCATAGTTGACACCCCCTCCGAACCAATAGCTTCCAGTGCTGGCCTGATCTGGGTCCATTGCCCCGAGGTTGGAATCGGAACGTGTACCTGCCACTCCACACGCCCCGACACCCAAGCTCCCACAAAGCTGGCCGCTCAACCAGGACTGCTCTCCAGAGGTGGCTGAAGCCGCACCTGTCACATACCCGCGCCCTCCAAAGCCGAGACCGCCAACGTTGAGGTATCCATGCCCATCGCCACCCACTGATACTCCGATGCAGGCCGCGAAACAGACCTGCCCTCCTGCGGTGCTATGCCTGATGGCTTCATCCATCCAGAGGGGTCCGGTAGCCCCGAATGAATCACCAAATCGGCGGCACTGGCCGGAGCCGTCGATGCCGGCGGTACACCATTTACTTGGTGCCTCATTGATGAGTTTGTCGAATTCCGTCTTCCAGTCCCATGTGTTGCAGAGTTCGTCTTCTGTGTAAGTGGAGCAGTACTCCTTCTTCAGTTCGGCCGCCTCGATTGCCTTAATTACTCGATAGGTTGGATCATCCTGACTGACTGCGATCTTGTTTGGGATGAGCTGGCCATCGAGGGCAGTGACCAATACCGTCACCTTGCAATTATTGCCGCAATTAGAGTCTGGGCCCTTTCCAGTCACCCTATCCTTGGCGTCTTCCTTTATTTGGCCGCCAGTTGTGAGCTTTGGAGGCCCGGGCTCGTGGCCGGGTGTGGTGTTTTCGTGGTTGGGTCCAGGCCGGGTCGGGCAGTCCATGTCGTTGCACATGCCGCTGGGGTCGGAGCTGGTGACCGGAGTGTTGTTGGCGTAGCTGTAGCCGTTGAATGCCTGCGGGGAGTCTAGGACGAGGACCGGGTCCACGGAGAGGAATCGGCCTGCTGCGGGGTCGTATTCGCGGGCTCCGACGTGGGTGAGGCCGGTCGACTTGTCCTGGGTGCCGCCGACGAATCCTCGTTCGCCGGGCCAGGCGGAGGGTTTGGTGCCGCGGTCTTCGCCGAAGGGCTTCGTGGTGCGGCGTTGCACGGTGAGGGTGGTGGCGTCGATGGAGGTGGTGCCGGTGTTGTGGTGGTCGGCCGCGACGTAGGAGAGCTTGCCTGCGGAGGTGCGCACGATGGTCGTACCACCGGGGGCCGCGTAGTAGCGGTTGCCGGTGACCTTGTCCGTGGCGGTGTCACGGGTGAGTTCGTCCGAGCCCATGTACAGGGTGGTTTTGCCGGGGTCCTTGCGGGCCAAGCGGTTGCCGGCCGCGTCGTAGATGTAGGTGGAGGTGCCTGCGCTGGTGGTGTTGGAGGCGAGTTTTCCTTCGGTGTTCCAGGTCAGGGTCTGGGTGGGTCCGCCGTCGCCGGGAAGGGTCTGGGGGCCGTCGCCGGTGTCGGGGCGGGTGAGGGTGTTTCCGGTCTTGTCGTAGGTGAGGCTGGTCGTGACCGGGGTGTTGCTGCCCGTCTTCCTGGTGGTGGAGGTCGGGGTGTGGGGGCGCGGGGATCCCGGCGCCGGGTAGGTGTTGGTGGTGACGGTGCTCTTGGCGGCGTCACCTGTGGGGTCGTGGTCGGTCAGGGTCTTGCGGTTGCCGGTGACGTCGTAGGTGAACGACTGCCAGTAGGGGGCCGTGCCGCTGATCTCGCTGCTGCTGGGAGTGGTGTTGGTGCAGGCTCCGATGCCGGCCACGCTGGGGCCGGGCTTGGTTGTGGTGGTGCCGGTGTCGGTCCAGGCCTCGGTGAGACGGCCTTGGTAGTCGTAGGTGAAGCACTGGGTGTCGCGGGCGGCGCCCTGGAGGTTGGTGACCGAGGTGACGTCGCCGGCGGGGGTGTAGGTGTAGCTGGTGCCGGTGACGGAGGTGGCGGTCTGGTCCTGCTTGTCGAGCTTCGTGCTCATGAGCCGGCCGGTGGCCGGGTCCAGGATGCTGGTGGCGACGACCTGCTTGGGGTCATCGCCGAAGGTGGCGCGCTGTACCTGGCCGAGCTCGTTGTAGTTGGTGTAGTTGACGTAGTCGACGGTGTTCGAGCCGATGGAGACCGGAAGGCCGTTGATGTTGCGGCTTGTGGAGAGGTCCTCGGCCGGCAGGCCACCTGCCGCGGGTACGTCGGTGCTGGTCTCCGCGCCGGTGATCACGTTGTAGGCGGTGGAGGTGGAGTAGGTCCCGGTGAGGGCTCCTTCGCCGCTGGGGACGGTCAGCTTCGTGCCGGTGGGGCGGTAGCCGATGTCGTAGCCGGTGATCTCCTGGCGCCAGGCCTTGCCCGCCACCCAGCTCATGGACGCTGTTTGCTGGCCGGACAGGATGGTGTCGTACTCGTACGTGGCGAGCTTGGTGCCGTCGACCGCGCTCAGGTTGCGGGAGGTCGGGCGGCCCAGGATGTCGTAGCTGGTGAAGACGGCGGTGCCGCGGGCGTCCACGGTCGAGGCGGGACGGCCTGCGGCGTCGTAGGTGGTTGTGGACGTGCCCTTGTCAGGGTCCACCGCCTTGGTCTGGCGGCCTTGGAGGTCGTAGCCGTAGGTCCAGTCGTTTCCGGCCGGGTCGGTGACCTGCTTCAGCTTGCCGACGGTGTCGTAGCCGTAGAGCGTGGCGTCGAAGGCCCCCGTAGGGGTGCCGCCCTTGTACTGGCGCAGCTCGGTCTTGTGCCCGCGGGCGTCGGTGATCTCGCTGGAGGCGGTGCCGCCCTTGGGAGGGGTGGTGTCGACACGCTCGGCACCCGGGTACGCGGTGGCACTGCGCCACTGCTCGATCGCCTTGGAGTAGAAGATCTTCGCCACAGGTCGGCCGAGGCCGTCGTACTGGGTGACGTTCTGGGCGGGCAGCGTGTTCTCGTCGGCGGGGAAGTGGGTCTTCACCGGGTCGGAGTCCTTGTTGACGTACGTGCCGCTCGTCTTGAAGGCGCGGCCCCGGCTGTCGTAGGCGGTGTCCGCGATCAGGCGAACGCCCACCGCACCGTTCTGCGCGACCGACTGGGTCTGAACCTGCTGGCCCATCGCATCAAGGATGCTGATGGAGGTGGCGTAGGACTGGTCGGCGCGGAGCGTTTGGGTGGTGACCGAGCTGATGACGGTCTGTCTCAGGTCGTAGGTGAACACCTGGCTGGCGCTCTGGGTACGGGCCCGGCCCGGCAGCCATACCTCGGTGGTTCGGCCCAGTTCGTCGTAGGCGATCTCCGTGGTGCGGTTGTTCTGGTCGACGGTCTTGATCGGGACACCGCGCAGAGGATGCAGGGTGGTGGTCGTCGTCCAATTCTTGGCGTTGGTGACCTTGAGGGTCGTCGCGCGGGCGGGCGCGGCCGGCGTGTACGCCGATGTCGTCTTCGCCCCTGCGGCATCGGTCGTGCTGGTGACCCGGCCGTACGTGTCATACGTTGCCGACGACTTGGTCGTGTACGTGGGCACCCCCGCCTCGAAGCGGTCCAGTACGCCCGTGTATGTGGCCTGACCGGGGCCGTCGAGAGTACCGAAAGGCTTGTTGTCGTAGTGCGTACGGCTGCTGTCGAGGGTGTTCGCTTCGGTCGCCTCAACGCCGCACGCGGCCTGGGTCCGGGTGGTCTGCGAGACGCGGTCGAGGATCCAGTCGGCTTCGTTGCGCGCGTAGGAGGTGGTGGTGCAGATGTCGGGCAGACCGTCCGCCTTGTCGAGGACCGACTTCTGCATTCCGTACTTCTCGTCGTAGTCGACGGTCTGTGAGGTGGTCCGCCAGGTCTTGTCGGTCAGCAGCACCTTCTGCTGGGACAAGGCCGTGCCCTGCATGCGGGCGGTGAGGGCGGGCAGGTCGGGGCCGCGGCTGTGGGTCGCGGTGACCGGCTTGGTCTGCGGGATCCAGGGGTCGTGCTGGGCCGTGGAGACGAGCTCGCCGCCGTCGGAGGCGAAGGTCTGGAGCTCGCGCAGGGTGCCGGACAGGTGGTTGCTGTCCTTGACGGTGGTGCCGGCGATGTTCTTGAACGTGGAGGTGCGCACGGATTTATCGGCCTTGGCGTCGCCGTCCATGCCGCGCAGGTAGAAGGAAGCCGTCTTGGAGACGATGTCCGGTGCGCTGCCGGCCCGGGTGATGACCTGTCCATAGCCGCGGAACTGGTTCCAGGTGCGGTACTTGTCCTCGGTCAACTCCTCGTCGTCGCGGTGCCAGGCGGCAGAGCCGACGTACTCGTAGCGGACCTCCTGGTCACGGGAGCCTCCGAGTGGGTCCGTGTCGGTGACGCGGTCGACGACGTATTTGTGGAACCAGTCAAGGCTCGGATCGTTCGGGCTCCTGGGATCCGCGTTCCAGTACACGGGGTAGCAGCGCTTGGTATTGGAATCCTGGGACGAAGGCAGGCCAGCACCGGGAGAGCAGTCCGGATCGGCATATCCGATGTCGGTGATCTTTCCGGTCTCGGACTTGATCTTCACGATGCGGCGGCGGTTCATGGCCGGACGGTTGTCGATGCTGGAATCGACTCGGTTGTTGCGCAGGCTCCCGTAGAAGACGACCGCCGGGGTGGTCAGTGTCGTCGCGCCGTCGTAGCCGGTGTGCCGGATGGTCGACAGCCACAAGGCCGGGGCCGTTTGGTCCATCGGGTCGGGGAACAGGTGGCCGAGCGCGTAGGAGTCGACGTTGTCGTACCCGCCGGCGCTGTTCAGGACCTGCGTTTTGATTTCGGTGAGCCGCCTGGTGGTCCAGAACGTGGCTGAGTAGTTCTCGCAGGTCCCGGTGGACTCACATTTCTGGTCGAAGGGCACGTCCGGCCACTTCGTCTTGTTGGCCTCGGTCAGCTTCGACGGCGCGCAGTCGAAGACGTCCTTGACGGGAAGGCAGCGCTCCTCGACGTCGAAGAGGATCTGCGCGGTCGGCTTGACGGTATCTGCGTCTGTCAGCTTCGAACCATAGGTGATCTTCTCGAGGTTGCCACCTCGGATGTACGAGGTGAGTGTGCCCGTGGGGTTCGCTGTAGAGACGCCGCGCTTGTAGCGGTTGGTTTCGGTGGCGTATGTGTGGGTGATCAGGTCGCCGCGGGGGTCGACGACGAAGTCGAGGTTCCAGCGCCAGGCCTGCTGGCACCAGGACGTCGCGAACGTCGACTTGTTGCACTCCTCGTCCGTGTTGTTTCCGTAGACGGGTGTGGTCCAGGCTGAATTGGTGGCGGGGGCGGTGGGGCTTTCGGGCTTGCGGCCGATACCGAAGTAGTACTGGGTACCGTCGGTGGCGGTCACCTTCCAGTACTCACCGTTGTTGTCACCGTTGGCCGCGCCGGTCAGGTGCTCGACCTTCGAGGCGTCGTCGTTCTCCAGCCGCCATTCGCCGGTCTTGTCGTCCTTCACCAGTGCGGAGGACTTGCCGCCCAGGGAGAAGGTGGCGTTCTCGCCGGCCAGGCATTGATCGCCTGATCCTTCCTGACCGTCCTTCGCGCACGGTTTGAAGCTGCGCTCAACGAAGCCGGGTGAGTAGTCCCAGCCCTCACCGATCCAGGACGCCTGGTTGTTCGTCGCGGCCGTACGACCGTCGATCGCCTGGGAGCTGTAGGAGAGCGAGACGCTCGGCTTCGTACCGCCGAGGCCCTCGGGAACGGCGATCGGGTAGGACCAGGAGAACCCACCACTGTTGGAACCGCTGCTCCAGGAACCTGAGGGCGCCAGACTGGTGGCCGCGAAGGTACCGGCCGGACCACCCGGCGTGGTCGCCACCCCGAAGACGGTGACGCCGTCCGAGGCGCCGCTCGGGTTCTGAGCATCGTCTGCGGCGAGGGGGACTTCGGCGCTGAGGAGGCCGGGCCTGTCGCCGTCCTTCGTGGTGGCCAGCGGAGTCTGGGTACGGCACTCCGAGCGCTCGGGAGTCGTCAGCGCGCACTCGGGCAGCGCTACCAGATGGGTGCGGGAGAGCCAGTCCGCGCTGAACGAGCCCGCGATGTGCGAGACGTCCACCGACACCTTGACCGGACCGCCCTTGGTCACGCCCTCGGAGGGCCGGACCGAAACCAGCATTCCCTGCAGGCCGGCCTTCTCGGCCGTCGTGCGGTCCGCGAGCTGCACAGCGGCCTTGCCGCTGTGCAGCGCTCCTTCGCCGGCGGCCGGGGCAACCCATACCGGCGCATCACCGGCGCGGCTCGGATCGGGTGCAGGCGCGGCCGGGCCCTTGGAGCGTTCGGGAACGATGAAGAGCGACCCGTCTGCCGGATTGGGCGTGGTGGCGCCCAGGTCTACTTCAGCTGTGGTGGCCGGAGGCCAGTACACGTCCGCCGGAGTCCAGGAATCGGCTTCGCCGCTTTCCTGAGTCTCCGACTCCGCTTCCGGAGCGTTTTTACCGCGTACCGATTCTATTTCCTGCAACGCTCCCGGTGACCAGAGGGCTGGGTTCTTCGGCTTCCAATCGGAAGCATCAGCGGTTCCCGCACCAATGATCATGGATAACGCAACTGCGGAAGTGGCGAAAATGCGGCGCTTTACCGCAGATCGCCTCCTCATTCTATGTAGTTCAGGTGGTACCTGCACGGCACGCCCCCCCGGGTGTGAGCGGATCAACTGGCGGGGCAGCATAGCCCGTTCGCAGGCCACCGGGCACGCCTCAATCCAGACAGCAGAACTCACGCAGAGGCGCAGCACCTAGGACAATGACCGAAAATCGGCAATTCACTTGCCTGGTGACTCGATAGCGGCGGGTGATTAATCCGTCTTGGGTGACTAGCTCCCACGGAATTTATCGTTCCGAATTTTCTCACACCCACGGACGGTCTGCCTGTGGTGTTAACTTTCACGGCCAGTTGCAGGCACAACAGAATTGGGGACATTTGCCGTGGGGGGCACACAGAGAAGAAAACGCCCGGCCAACCGGCCGGTCGCACTGGCAGGTCTGGTAGCGCTGGTCCTGTCCATCACAGCCATCGGCAACGCACCGGGCGTCTTAGCGGCACCGGCAGCAAGCACATCAAGCGTCCAGAGCGACGAGACCCCACCCGAGCGGCCGACGACCGAACGGGAGCGTGCGGAGGACGCCGCCCTGGCGGAGGCGAAGCTCACGGGCAAGCCCGTCACCGTGCCGGCGGCGACGACCGAGACCGACACGCTCACCGCCAATCCGGACGGAACCCTGGGCCTGACTCGGAGCGTCGCCCCTGTACGGACCAAGCGCGACGGCAGCTGGGCAGACCTGGACGCCACCCTGATCAAGGCGGCCGACGGCACGCTCCGTCCGAAGGCCTCGGTGAGCGGTCTGACCCTGTCCGGCGGCGGCACCGCCCCGCTGGCCACCCTGGATCAGGATGGCAAGCAGCTGGTCCTGAGCTGGCCGGCCCCGCTTCCCGTACCGGTACTGGAAGGTTCCAGCGCCGTCTACCGGGAGGTCCTCCCGGGTGCTGACCTGAAGGTCACGGCCGATGAGGGCGGCGGGATCTCACAGATCCTCATCGTCAAGTCCGCCGAGGCAGCGAAGAATCCGAAGCTCGTCACGCTGACCACGGGCCTCAAGGGCGAGGGCGTCACCGTCTCCGCCGACACCGCCGGGAACCTGAAGGCGGCCGACACCTCGGGCCGTACGATCTTCCAGGCGCCGGCCCCGACCATGTGGGACTCCACCACCCCAGTCGAGGTCCCGCTCGCCAAGCCTTCCGGCACCGTCGCCTTCTCCCAGGCGGTCACCTCGGACGAGACACCGCCCGGTGCCGGGGACGAGGAGCCGGTCAAGACCGCTTCGGACAGCGACGGGCCGGGCGACTTCGCCAAGACCACCCGTCTGCAGGCCGACCTCGGCAAGGACTCGGTCGCCCTGACCCCGGACCAGTCCTTCCTGACCGACCCCGGCACGGCCTACCCGGTGTACATCGATCCGGCCTGGATCCCCACCAACCGGAAGGTGCAGCACTGGGCCTGGGTCCAGGAGGCGTACCCGACCACCACCAGCTACGACGACTACGCGGACGACTACGATCCCGGTGTCGGCTACCAGCGCTGGCGCAGCAGGACGGGCCTGGAGCGCTACTACGTCCAGCTCGACACCAGTGACCTGGGCGACAAGTCCATCAAGAAGGCGTCCCTCAACGCCACCCAGACCTATGCCGCCGACGCCACCTGCAGCAACACCTACAACGTGGACCTGCACTCCACTGAGCAGCTCCTGTCGAACATCACCTGGAATGCCCAGCCCAAGGACCATGGAGTCCTCCGCACGACCTCGATGAACAGTGCCGGCGGCCCGGGATGTCCCAGCTCAACCACGCTCGGTGAGTGGGACGTACGCGACCACCTGGCGGACAGAATCTCGCTCGGCAGCGTCACGTACGCCCTCTTCGCCGCGAACGAGTCCAAGAGCAGCAGCAACAACGGCTTCAAGCGGTTCACCCGCGACAAGACCAAGCTGCCGTTCTTCTACATCGAGTACAACCGGCGCCCGTACGACCCGTGGGGCCTCAAGATGAGCCCGGCGCCCCAGAACCCGACCGGAAACGGCTGCGGCTGGGTCGGCGCCAGCACCTACCCCGGCTTCACCATCGGCGCCTGGATCGGCGACCCCGACGGCCAGGCCACCGATGCCGTCTTCGAGGTCATCGACACCGCCAGCGGCGCCGTGACGTACAGCAGCGGCTGGTTCGGGGCCGGAAACGGAACCCACTGGGTATCCGCCCAGCCGACCAACCTCATCGACGGCCGAACCTACTCATGGCGTGTCGCGGCGGGCGACGGCGACATGATGTCGGCCAACTGGGTGAGCGGATGCACGTTCTCCCTGGACACCCAGCCGCCGTCCGTACCGGTCGTCACCTCCGCCGAATATCCCCCCTCTGGCACGCTGCCCGGATCCAGACAGCACATCGGGCAGAAGGGCAGCTTCGAGGTTTCGGCGAGCGACCCGCTCAGCGGCGTCCTCTTCTACGAGTGGGCATTCAACGGGGACATCCCCGTGGGCGGTGCCAACCGGATCAATGCCGCGGCCGACGGCACCGCGACCATCGCGGTGACACCGACGTGGTGGGGCACCAACATCCTGCGCGTCCAGGCCGTGGACCGTGCGGGCAACCGCTCGCAGCAGCAGACCTACGTCTTCTACGTCCCCGACGACCCGAACGCCAAGACCACCCTCGGAGACATCACCGACGACGACCTCGTCGACTTCATCGCCCCCGCCGACAACGGCGACCTCATCGTCTACCCCACCGCGATCGACCCGTCGGCCGGCGGCCTGATCGCCGCGACCAAGGCCAACAGCCCCGGCGGCAAGGGCTGGGGCACCGGCACCCTGACCACACACCGCGGCGGCAACGGCATCACGGTCGATGACCTGTGGACCTTCCGCGACGGACAGCTCAAGCTCTACCGCAACTCCAAGACCAAGGGCGGCCCCTACTTCGACGCCGACGACACCCTGGATGTGCTGAGGCCGGTCCAGGGCTGCACCATCGCCGCCACCGACAAGCCCTGCGGGTCCGCGTACATCGGCAACTGGAGCCGGGTCAAGCAGATCCTCGCCGTCGGCGACGTACTGCCCGAAGCGGGCACCACGACCCAGCGAAATGACCTGCTCACCGTGGAGAGCAACGGGGCGGGCGGCACGCAGCTCATCCTGTTCCAGGGCAAGGCAACCACGGGTCAGCTGATCGATCCGGGCACGTTCGTCCTCAGTACGAGCGGCTGGGAGGACCTCACCCTCATGGCCCCAGGCGACGCCACCGGCGACGGCCTCGCCGACCTGTGGGCCCGGGACGACACGACCGGCTCCATCTACCAGTACGCCAACGTCGCCGGGCACCCGGAAGCGCTCGGCGACCACAGCAAGCGCACCAGGATCCGCACCGGTGTCACCGCCGAATCCTTCCCCGTGATCGGTTCCTCCGGCGACACCAGCGCCGACGGGGTCCCCGACCTCTGGTCCCTCGACAGCCGGCACCGCCTGCGCACCTGGAACGGCGAGACGACCAGCGGCAAGGTCACCAGCTTCGGAAGTTCAGAGGTCATGGGCGATGCCCGGATCTCCACGCACCACTGGAAGCTGAACGAAGAATCGGGAACGACCGCGGTCGACATGCGCGGCCGTAACAACGGAAAGCTCAGCTCCACCGGCGCCACGCGCATCGCGGGCACCGTCGCGGGCACGCTGACCGATGTCGTCGACCTCGACGGCGTCAGCGGCACGGTCACCTCCTCCGGCTCCCCGGTCGACACCACCGGCAGCTTCACCGTCTCGGCCTGGGCCAGGTCCGAGGCACCGAACATCGTCCTCAGCCAGGACGGCCTGCACGCCAGCGGCCTCATGATCTGGCACGACCAGGACGGCACCTGGCGGTTCGGGATGTCCCAGAAGGACGACGACAACTGGTCCTACGACCAGACCATCGTCATGAACGGCGCCGCCAAGGTCCGCATCAAGGAGTGGACCCAGCTCACCGCCACCTACGACGAGGTCACCGGCCTGATCGCCCTCTACGTCAACGGCACCCTCGCCGGCACCGGCCACCACCCCAAGGCCAACGTGTGGAAGGCCACCGGCCCCCTCGTCCTCGGCCGCTACAAGGCCGCGAGCAAGCCCTCCTCCTATTGGAACGGGCGGATCAGCAACGTGGCCGTCTACGACCACTCCACCGTCCCGACCGCGACCAGCACCACCCTCGTCTCGGCGGTCAACAACAGCAAGTGCGCGAACGACAACGGCGGCAACACCGCCGAAGGCAACCCCATCTCCATCCACGACTGCAACACCCCCTCAGGCACCGCCCAGACCTTCCAGGTCGGCGAGAACGGCGAGCTGCGCGTGGCCGGCAAATGCGTGAGCACCAAAGCCGGAGGCACCGCCATCCGCACCCTCATCCAGCTCAACACCTGCAACGGTGCCAACGGGCAGCAATGGCTCCCCACCGCTGACAGCGGCTTCTACAACCCGCAAACCGGCTACTGCCTCGACCTGCCCGCCGCCCGCACCGACAACGGAACCCAACTCGAACTCTCCGGCTGCTACGGCCTCAACGCAGAACGCTGGCTCACCCCCGGCCTCGCCACACCCCTCGGATCCACCGGCTAACCCCGACAGCTGTATCCGAATCGCTGGTACGTCTCGCCCGGAATATGGCGTGGGAAAGCTGGTGCGTAGCTCCGCCCACGGCCGCCGCCCCTCTGGGGCGGCGGCCCTTACCACTGCTACCAGTCCGGGTCGTCTGTAGCTAGCGGTGTATTACTGCGCAGGAAGTTCCGGGTAGGGAGAGCGCTACGCATTCGGGTTCGGTGCCGGTGCGGATGGGGACGGCGGCGCAGACGGTCCCCAGCGCGTACTCCTGCAGGTCTAGGAGGGGTTCGCCGGGGTGTCGTGCGTCGAGTTCGTTGAAAAGGACTTCGTCCGCGCCGAAGACGAACGGCGCCAGATAGGCCACCATGTCGGCTCGTGCCTGAAGGGACGGGCGCCGTGCAGCGTTGCCGCCGCGGCGTCGAAGACAACCTGATCAGCGCGTCGGACCCGAGAGCGGCCGCATCTCCGGGCCCGGTGCGCCGGATCCGCCAGGGCGAACCGGGGTGTTCCTTCGGCGCTGCCCGGCCGGTATCCCCGATGATGGGGCCGCCCCGGGCACCCGGGCTAAGGCGACACGGGGAGCAGGTTCATGGTGGTGGAGGCCGGTACGCAGGAAGACCGCGTCACGGGGAGGCTGTGGGTGGTGCGCCTGGACCCCTACGGGCGGCCTTCCGCCGGCACGGTCCGCCTCACCTGCTCCCGCCCAGCCTGCGCCGAGCAGCGCCTGCCCAGCGCCACCGAAGGCCGCAAAGCCGCGGTCGGACACCTCAACACGCACCTGGCACAGATCCGTGCCGGCGGCGGCCCGCGTCCTTCCGCCTGGTGCGCGTGCCGTACGACCGACTGCGCGTGGCACACCCCCGACCCCACCACCCTCCCTGGCCGCAAGCCCGCAGCCCGACCCCCGTGCGGGGGTCCGACAGTCCTGACCGTGTGCGCGGACCGTGCCGGACGGCTATGGCGTATCGCGGAGATGTGCGCGCGCTGCGCGGCCGCCACCCCCGGCTGCCGCGTCCTGGACACCGCCGCACCCCCGCCCTCCCCCATCCCGGACACCGCTGGCACGCGCCACACAGCGGGAGGAGAGCAGGCGGCCAGCGGCCCTGCGGGCACTGCAGCCTTCTTCTCGGATCACGCCGCCTCCTCCGCCGGCGAGGCAGCCCCGGACTCTGGACCGGCCTCGGTACCCAGCGCCCGCACGGCCACCTCGCCCACCGCACCGCGGCGGGCCAAGCGGTGGGGAAAGATCGCGCAGCGGATCGTCCCCTACGACCTGCAACCCGACGTCCTGCGCCTGGAACTCATCGAGCTCGGCGACCTGTTCCGGACCTACCAGAACAACCCCGAGCCGGACCTGGCCCGCCTCGCCGACCTCCATGACCGCAAAGCGCGCGCGTTCTCGTCCTGGGCCGACGTCACGGGCGAGACCGCGCTGCGCCACGAGGCCAAGCGGGCTGCGGGGGCCGCGCAGGCCACCCGGGACATGCACGCCAACCGCCTCGGACTCCCCGCGGGCGACGCGGACGGGCCTGTGGTAGAGCGGCTACTGACCCGCAACCACGCCGTACACGCCCGTACCGTCCTCGACTACGTCCGGGATCACGCCCCGCACGCCGAGCCGGACGTCCACCTCCTGGTCCTCCTGCTCACCCTGCGCGCCGCCCGGGACGGCACCGGGAACATCACCGGCCAGGACATCACCGGCTGGCTCCCGAGCGGTGCCGAGCAGGCCCTGGAGCAGCTGGTCGCGGCCGGCTGGCTGCGCCTGCCGGGCAGCGCGGCCGAGGCCCTGGCCTCGCGGCCCGAGGACTTCACTACGTTCACCGTCCCCGGCCTGCTGCCTGAGCAGCCCCGCCCGTTCTCCTTCGGCAAGACCACCCGGGCCAAGATCTCCGGCTGGGCCCAGAAAGCGGTCGGCGACCGGAAGCTCCGCAAGAAGAAGCTGGGCGCCGCAACCAGGCTCCTGGCCCTTTACACCGCCGCCCACACCCAAGGCGACGGCCACCTCGGACACCCCGACGACGACGGGCTCGCCCTGGAACAGGTCGCCGCGTTCTGCGCCATGACATCCGAGGAAGTCGCCGAGCACGCCGTGCTGCTAGTCGAGGCGGACTGGCTTACCCAAGCCAGCGCTGGCGCCGGGAGGCTGCGCGGACAGCTCACCGAGCGGGTCCTGCCGCTGGGCGGGCTGCTGTAGGGCCCACGACGGCTGGAGCAGCCGTCAGATCTGCGGGGCCGAAGTGGCTCGGCGTCACCAGGCCGCGAGGAGGGGGCGAGCTGCTACGACCAGTTGAAGGCACAGGTGGCCCCGGTGTGAACCGGGGCCACCTGAACATGCACGATCAGCGCGCAGCGAGCTCCTGGAGCAGCTGTGCGTCGATGAACTCGGAGTCCGTCCGTTCGTCGCGCGGGCCGGCGGGTTCGGGCAGGTCGTTGTCGCTGTAGCCGAGCATCCGGGCGTGTACGCGCCATACCCGTGCGTCGGGGCTCTGGCCGACCGCGGCATGGTGCGCGGCTAGGAGGTGGGCGGCGAGGGCGTCGCCGGCGCCGGCGGCGAAGCGCCACCAGTACAGGGCTTTCTCGCGCCGGTTGAGGGTGTACTGGAGGCAAGCGAAGGTCCGGGCGCCGGCCTGGTCGTAGGTCGCGGCGAAGTCGGCGAGGGTCTCGATTTCCTTGGAGCGCAGTACGGCGTTGCACAGCTGCTTGACGTACGTGGCGACCGCGTACTGGGAGGCTCCGGGGTCCGGGGGGATGATTGGGCTCGGCCGGCGGCGGAATCCGCGGCGGGTGAGGGGCCGTGAGGGTCCGCCGGGCCGGCTGAGGGCCGGGTCGGGCCCCGGGGGTGGGGGCGACACCTGTGTGGCGATGGGCTCTGGCTCAGTGGGCAGGCCGGGCAGTTCGAGGCCGGGGACCGGAACCGGGGTGCCGCTGAGGTACCGGATCCGGCCGGGCCGCTTGGCCTCGGCGGCGACCCGGGCGGCGAGCCGGTCCATGAAGTCGTCGGTGTCGTGGTGGGCCGCTTGTTCTCGCAGTGTGCGTACTTGGGTACTGAGCAGGTCTTCCAGCATCAGGAGTCCCCTTTCTCCGTATCAGGAAGCTCCGTGAGTAGGGCCTGGAGCTTGGTCTTGCCTCTGCTCGCGTTGGTCTTCGCCGCGCCTTCGGAGATGCCGAGGCGCTCGCCGATCTCGGAGTACGGCAGTTCGTCGCGGTGGTGCATTTCCCAGCAGGAGGCGGTGAGCGGGGCGAGCTGCCGCAGCGCTTCCAGTGCCCGGTCGAGGCGGTCGCCGGACCGGAGGTGGATCAGGTGGGTGGTGTCGGGGAGCTCGGTGAGACTCTGCTCGCGGTCCCCGCGGCGGGCGTTGCGCCTGTAGAAGTCGGTGATCGAGTTGTCGAGAATTTTGTGCGCCAGTTTGATCGGTTTCGGGTGGGCGAGGATCCTCTCCCACTTCCGGTACATGATCATTGCGGCGTCCTGGAGGGCCTCGTCGGCATCGCGGGGGTCGCGCAGGCGTCCATTCGCTATGCGGAAGAAGGAGTCCTTGTAGTTTCGCAGGAAGACGTCGAAGTCGATCGGGAATGAAGCCCGTTCGGGCTCGGGTTCTACGAGGTCGCGTTCCTGGCCGAAGGGATCGTTGTTCACCGCTCCCCCTGCGAGTCGGCGGGTCCCTCGAGCTGGCTCACGTCCTGATACAGCGCGAAGGCGTGCTGCGGTGCGGCAGCTCGCCGGATGTCGCGCGAAGCGGCGGCCGTCTCGGTCTCGGAACGGGATTCCTGGGCGATACGGACGGTGCGTCGCACGACGGCTTCGAAGCACACCGTGATCATCCGGTAGACGCCGACGATTGCCAGCGCGTACCAGGTCCAGTGGAGCTCCACGAAGCCTCCTTCATCAAGCAGTTGGAGCCCCGGCTGATGCTTCATTGCGGACCGGGGCAGAGACACAGCGTGCTCTCATCCCTACACACCGAGATCGAACCCCCTCAGGGTTACCTCCAGGACAGACGTTCTTACCGGGAAGGTGATCGCCCGATTACGGAAAGTGCTCTCACCTGCAATGGAGCCAACCTGAGTGATCCAGATCACAGAGTGCGCCGGTTTGAGAGCCAGGGCGCGCCACCCGGCGCACACAGGGGCGCACCTGCCAGCACCAGGAAGGGCACTGCTGTCCGGACTGTCCTTGCCGCGGTTCGACGGCGGACGCCTGGTCTTGGCGGTCGATGTGTCACTGCGGCTCCGCTCGGACGCCGTGCTCAGCCGATCGACTGCTGCAGGTCGTAGAACCGGTTCCACGGTCCGCTCGACGGGGACGTCTCACAACGGAACACCGGTCCGGATCCGGAACTGTATGACGTCGATCAGTTGCCGCCGGGGGCCAGACGGGTGGCCGCCCTACGCTTGACCCCTTCGGTAGCAACGGCTCCAGCACTGCCCACTGCTCATTCGTTCGTTTTCCCCGCGCCATGAGGGGTGATCATTCATTCGTTCAAGATCGACTTCGGGTGTACGCCCTAGATCGGACCTATGAAACGATCAAGGAGTGGACGACTACCAGCACGTTGAAAAGCACGTGTGCCCCGTGTCCAGCTGCACGGCCCCATCCGGCTCGCCCTGCCGAACGATCAAGGGCAAGGTCGCGATCCGTTACCACACGGCTCGCTTCCGCCTGGTCCCGTCCCTGACCAAGGTGCCGAACGTGCCCACCGCCGCCGCACGGAAGCCGAGCTCCACCCAGGTGAAGCTCCCCCGCCCGGCCGGCCCCGGAGCTGAACCGACCGGCCACATCCGCATCGGCTACGCCCGCGCGTCTACCGCCGAGCAATCCCTGGATACCCAGCTCGACTCCCTTGCCACCAACGGCATCACCCAGGTGTTCTCCGACAAGGTCTCCACCCGTGTCGCCAAGCGCCCCGGGCTGGAGAAGGCGGTCGCGGTCGCCCGCGAGCTGCGCACCACCGGGGCCCGGGTCACCCTCGTCGTCCACGAGCCCAAGCGCCTCGGCCGTGGGATCGAGCTGGTGAACCTCGCGGAGGACCTCAAGGGCGCCGACGTCGGCCTGCAGTTCCTCCAAGGCGAACTGCAGGGCTCCCACGACCCCTCGGGCGTCGTCTTCGGCGTGCTCGCCGCACTGTCCGGGATGGAGCGTGAGTACATCCGCGACGCCACCCTCGCGGGCCACAAGTCCGCCCGCCGGCGCGGTAAGACGATCGGCGGGGCAAGCGTCACCAGCGGCGACATGCTTGCCAGGGCGCTGCAACTGCGCGCCCAGGGCAAGAGCCTGCGGGACATCGCGGGCAGCCTCGTCATCTCCAGCGGAGCCAAGAAGGGGCAGCATCCTTCCGCAGTGACCGTCCTGCGGATGCTGCGCGAGTATGACGACAAGACGGACGAGGCGGCCCTGGCGAAGACCGAGGGCGGCGGGTGACTACCCACACCACGGCCCAACGCAACGAGGCGGAAACCAGCGGTCCTCGCCGAGGGACTAATCCTTTAGACAGAGGAGCCGTGGCCCAGGAGCATTCCGTGGCCGTGATTGTGGCCGGGCCACCCGGGAGCGCGCGCACCTTTCTCCTCGACGGCACCCGCATGATCGCCCAGCTCACTGCCGGGCTGCAGGCAGGGACCCGGCCGAGCAAGGCTGGAGCACCCTCGACGACCCTGTAGGTGCTGCGGAACGCGAGGGCATGATGGTCCGTGCGGCCGTCCCGAACCAGAGCGCTGGATTCAGGGCGGCATGGGGCGATGAGGCTGGGAGCGGATCCGGCGGGAAGTACAGCTTTTCTGCACGCCAGACCTGTCCTGGCATCTCCGGTACATGCTGCCGGCTCCCGCGTGGCTGCGAGGAGACCACGTGAGAGCCGGGACAACCTTGCCTGTGACAGAGCTAGATGCGGCTGACGTACCCAACGCCACTCGGCCAGCAATACCAGCGGCACCAGGAATCCAGCCGACGTCCCACCCTGCGTCCGAATCTAGTTGGCGAAGATGCCTCCCGAGCTACCGGGAGGCCCTGTCTCCGCGCCCTGAAGCCACCCCGGTCACCTGAAGGGGACCCTCGTTCGACCAACAGATCGGGGTACTCAGAGGGCGGTACGTGGCTGGCCCTCGAGGTTCGCGGTCGCCAGGCGGTGGGGGGCTGCGGTCATGGGGCGGGTCTGTGGCCCTGAGGGGGACGTTGCATCGGCTGCGAAGACTGTGTCGCAGCGATCGCGCACGTAGTCATTGTGGGTGGCGATGACTACGGCGCATCCGGCATCGCTCATCTCGCGCAGGATGTCGACGACCATGGCGGTGTTGGTGTGGTCCAGTGCGCCGGTCGGTTCGTCCGCGAGTACGAGTGCCGGCTGCTTGACCATGAGCCGGGCAAGGGCGACGCGCTGCTGTTCGCCGCCGCTGAGGTAGTGGATTTTCTCCTTCTCGCGCCCGGCGAGCCCGACGCGGTCGAGGGCGTCGGCGATGGTGACGTGGGTGCTGTTCCTGAGTGACCGCCGTGGCTTGACGGCTGCCTCCAGGTTGGCGGCGACGGTGGCATTTTCGATCAGGGCGTAGTTCTGGAAGAGGTAGCCGAGTACCTCACGGCGGAACCGCCTGGTCTGACGTGCGTTGAACCGGGTGATGTCCTTGCCCTCATGCAGGATCGCCCCCTTGCTCGGCGCCTCAAGCAATCCGAGGCAGTTGAGGAGGGTGGACTTTCCAGATCCGCTGGGGCCGACGAGAGCGAGCATTTCGCCGCGCTTGACGGTCAGTGTGACGTCCGACCACAGGGTCCGTGGCCCGAAGGACTTTGACAGTTTTTCAATGTTGATCATGGGGGTGCTCCTGCTGCGTGAAGGGGTGCGAACGGGGGTCATCCTTCGGTTGCCCCTTCCTTGACGATGCGGCGGTGGAAGGCTGCCAGCGCGAGGAGCACGGCCCCGACCTCGATTGCGACAAGCCCACTGGTCAGGGTCAGGTCCAAAGCACTGATGTGCACCGGCGCGCTGGGTGCGGGCATGCCCATGGCCTTGAACTCTTCCAGGTCCTGGTTTTGCTGCCAGACCTTGAAGGGCACCCAGCCGGCCAGCAGAAGAGCGAGAACTCCCTCGACCCCGAGTACGGAGCGGTGGCTTGCGGTGAATCTCCAGCCGCTGATGTGCTTGACGAAGATGGCCTGGGCGTTCTTCCGGGAGTAGACGATGGCCACGCCGACCCCGGTGATGACCAGCACGACCACGGCGACCGCGAGGTTGAACAGATACAGCCGGAAGTCGTTGACCGCGTCCCGCATCTGCAGGGCTGCGTTCTGGCCGACCGGCCTGATGGCTATGACGTCGTTCTGCAGCTTGTTTGTGTCGATGCCGGCCTGGATGTCGGCGGGGTTGGGGAAGACCACTCCGCCCTGGGTGGCGAACGCGGTGTAGGCGTTGTCGGTCAGGTAGGTCGATCCGTTGGGGACCACTACCAGGACCGCATCATCCACGAGTGAGCGGTCTTCCTTCGTGTTGCGTGCGGCGGTGTGGGCTTGGTCTCCGGGGTTGTAGCCGAAGACGCGCTGGCCGCTCTTCGCCGGGAATGTCTGTACCTGGCTCTGGCGGATGCGCTCTGGATCGGCCGGGCTGAGGATGCCTGGGAGCTCCGCAGCGATGGTCGCGCTGTGCTGCTTGAGGGACTCGGGCACGAGGAGCCGCACGGCATGCTTGTCGGGGCTCTTGCCGTCCTGGGGCATGGGGGCGTACCGGTGTCCGGTGAGGTCAACGAGGGACTGCTTGGTGAGGAAGGTTTCGTTGACGATGAGCATCTCGCCCTGGGGCAGGCCGGAACCGGGGGCGATGTCGTGGAGTTCTCTGCGCCCGGCGACGATGAGTTTTCCCGCCGCGTCGGATTGCCGAAGCCATCCGCCCACGCGTTTTTGCATCTGCTTGATCTCGTCGTCTCCACCCAGGCTGCCATTGAGGCGGATGGCAGCGGTGTCGCCCACCTGCGCGTAAATCTCCTGGCTGTCCTGGCGAGCCAGGACGTCCTGGCCGGCCAAGGCGGCGGAGGTGGCGATGCTGAGTGCGAGCGCCAGAGCGGGTATGCGGACGAGGTAGGCCGAAAGGGATGCTGCCCGGGCGGGGAGTTCACCCTTGAGAGCGCGAAGGACATCGGTCCTGAAGGTCAGGGCGAGTACGGCCGCGTGGGTCGCCAGGATCAAGACGATGAGGATGCCCGCGAGGCCCAGTGTCACCGAAGTGAACAGGCCGAGCCAGGCGTATGTGTTGTAGAAGCCGAGCAGCAGTAGGACCCCGCCTGCCACCGCGGCGGCTGCGATCACGGCGAACCTTGCCAGCTGGCGCAGGTCTCGGAGCAGGATGTCGATGAAGGATCTGCCCTGCAGGCGAAGTACTCCGTACGCCTTGGCATTGAGCAGGACACTGGCTCCGGTCATGGTCACGGCGGCGAGAGCGACCACCAGGAGAGACCAGGCAAGGACCCCGTCCGCGTAGAAGGGGGTCAGTTCCGCGACAGACAGCGGGTGGTGGGCGCTGGCGCGCAGGCCGAGGCTCTTGAACTGGGCCACCAGTGCCTCGTCGGAACCTTCCGGGCCGAAGACGTAGTAGAAGCCCCGGGGGTCTCGCTGCCCGATATCGGTGAGCGGATGCACCTCGGTTTGGTAGTCACGGCCGAAGGACGGGTAGCCCTCGTTCAGCCATGACGCCGCCTCTGAGCCCGGGTCGCCCGAGGTGAGGTACAGGTGCCGAAGGCCATCGGGGTCCTTCAGATCGGGTACTTCGCGGGCTACCGAAAGTCTGTGGTCGCCAGCGAACGCGGTGATGTCGCGGGCCACCTGCGCCCCGCTGACCGAGTCGTCGGCGTCGAGCACCCAGACTACGGACGAGTGGCCGAGAACCCAGTCCTCGTCCAGCCCCCGCACGAACAGGAACGCCACCACCGCGGAGAACGCGAAGACGGCGGCGTAGATGAATTTGATACCTCGGTGCAGCATCGACAACCTAGTTCGGAGCGCGTGGGGGGATTTGGTTGCATTTGCGTGCAACGCATTTCTATGGGGCTGATGGCCCCGGCTGGGGGGCGGGGACCGGTCCCCGCCCCCCTAGCGACAGTCAGGCATCGCTACCGGAGGCCCGCAGCCTAGTTTTTAGCCGCAGCTGGAACGGTAGTACGACTCGTTGCCCCACAGCGCTTCAGCGGCCGACGCGAACGAGGTGACGCCGCCCTTGACGTCGCCGCTCTGCGCGAAGTACTTGCCCTTCACCGACGAGCCGTGGCACTTCGAGGCGTGGTAGAAGTTCGAGTAGACCTGGTCGCTGCTGTTGGTGCCGTAGCTCCACTTGCCACCGCTGACCTCGACGGTCTGCGCCAGGGCCGGCGTGGCAAGACCTACGACGATGAAACCAGCCGCGACGGCAGCCTTGATACGGGTACTGACCTGCATGTTTGTAGCTCCAACTCAACTTTCCGGTCGCAAACACGACCGGGGCAGCCCTCATAGTGCAGACACGTAAACCCAAGATCAATACAAATATTTGGTATGGCTAGAAACAGCCCTCACCTCACGGGTCTGCCGATGTCTGTGCATCCCTAGCCCTGTAAGGGTTCGGCAAGTTTCCGCAGGTCAACTGGCCTGCGCGGGCTGGTGGCTGAGAAGTGACGGCGGATTCGTGCTGCTGTGAGCCCCACCGGGGCATGCCGCCCTCGCCCCCCTTCCGCGCCACACATCTCCGAAGCGATCAAGTTTCAGGCCGCTAGAGAAGGGCCTGGCCGGCGCCGGCTGTGCGGCCGCCGACTTCTGCGTCCACATGCTGCGCAGGGTTGGGTGGGCCGCGATTCGGTGGATCGAGGAGCGGACGATTCAGCACGCGCCCGATCGCTGACCAGCCAGAAGGTGATGTGAGCAGCTGCAGCGCGGACTCGTCGGCCTCGCAGGGGTCGGACAGGGATGACGGGCTACGAGTGGGGCCGAGCTGGTTCTCAGCGCTCAAGTCGGCGTTGAGGGCGCGATGGTGACGGCTTGTTTCAGCCAGCAGTGCAGAGGGGCTTCGTCCATTTCTGGTGAACTTTGGCCCCGCAAACCCCGGCAACCCCTAGGGCTGAGCCCCCCCAGGGGGCTGGAAGTGCTGTTCAAGCCAAACGCATATTTTGATTGATCTTGGGTTTACGTGTCTGCACTATGAGGGCTCGTTCCCGGTCATGTCCGTGACCGGAAAGTTGAGTGGAGCTACAAACATGCAGGTCAGTACCCGTATCAAGGCTGCCGTCGCGGCTGGTTTCATCGTCGTAGGTCTTGCCACGCCGGCCCTGGCACAGTCGGTCGATGTCAGCGGTGGCAAGTGGTTCTACGGCACCAACAGCAGCGACCAGGTCTACTCGAACTTCTACCACGGCAAGAACTGCCACGGCTCTTCGGTGAAGGGCAAGTACTTCGCGCAGAGCGGCGACGTCAAGGCCGGCGTCACCTCGTACGCGTCGGCCGCTGAAGCGCTGTGGGGCAACGAGTCGTACTACCGTTCCAGCTGCGGCTAAAGATTCAGGCCGTGGGCGCCTCAATGATGGCGACCAGCAGATGGCCTCCAGACGTGGACAGCGAAACCCTGTACACGGCCACGGGCTCGCTACTTCGCAGAGCGGTCACACCGACCGCCGCGAAGGAGGCGAGCCCGACGAGGTTTTCGGGCCCGCCTGCTCACCTGCAGGAAGGACGCCCCCGGCAAGACCTCCGACTGTTCCGGGAGGGGGCCGGAAGCTGGGCACGGAACAGGTGGCAGTTACGCGCCGGCCATCGCGAACGGCTACGGCCGTTCCCAGCACTCAGCCGCGCCGCCTGGGCACGGTGAGTCCGGCCGGAGGCCGCTCTCGGCGAATGGGGCATCGACGCGGGTTCCGCATCGAGCCATGCTCGACCTCCCGCACGTGCTCATCAGTCAGTCTGCTGGCTGCTGGACGAGCACTGTATGGAGAGGCCGCCGATGGGGATTCCCACCGTCACCAGCTCACTGTGGCCATCACCTCGGTCGCAGGATTGCCGATCTTGACTGTCCCGTGGTCCTTGAACTCGTCGGTGTGCCAGTCGGCGAAGGCCTTGGCTATCTTCACTGCCTTCGGCACGTCGGGTGAGTCGGAGTCCCGGAGTTCACGGTCGAGGTTGGTGACGATCCGGATGGCCAGAGGCGGACCGGCTTCCTCGGTCATCACGTGCATGGAGATTGCCAGGAGTTCCTTGCCCGCTTCGCTTCTCGCAAGATGGGTGCGGAAGGCTTCCGTAGCGGGATCACCGTTGCCTGGCCAGTTCGAAGCGGGCGAGGACGTGGCAGGCGCAGCGTCTGCGGAATCGTCATTGCGGTTGCTGCACGCCACTGCGGTGCTGGCTACAAGCAGCACGGCTATCGCGCCCACTCTGGTCAGGCGGCGCCGGTTGGCGTAGCGGGGCTCCTTGTCGGCAGCGCGAGAGGAAGCGGAGCCGTTCTGGTCGCTGAGGTTCATACGCTTCCGTTCCCTTGGCGGCTCTCCTGCGAGGAGAGACGTAGTACTCGGCCTGTGGGTTCCCTGGCCGGCCGACAGGACGCCGCCTTCCATCGACCGGCCAGGAGCGCTCATCCCTTGTTGCCGGTCTCATAGGCGATGTACGCCACGCCCGCCGTTCCGTTCAGGGAGCACGTCGCCATGGAAACGCCCTCGTGTATCCATGGTCCCCACACGATGAACTGGCTTCCGCCACTACGGGAGCAGTAGACCTTGGCACGGAAACGTGAGGTCACACTCGTCGTGCAGGTGACGTTGCCCGACTGGCCGGGACCGCTGACCCAGGTGGCGCAGTCCAAGGGGACTGCGGTGGGGGCTGCAGTCGACGTACCGGCGCCGGCGACCTGCAGAGCCGCTATGGGGAGGGTGCAGGCGGCAACGACCGAGGCTATCTTCATGCGATTCATTTCTCTCCCTGCTGATAGGTCCGATATTGGAGCGGCCCCAGATCCGCTCTGGGGTGTCCGGAAGGTCAGAGGGCCGGGCTGACGAGCTTGTTCTCCGCGCCGATCGTGGTGCCGTTGCCGTCCGCGTACAGAGTCATCTCGCCGTCGGTCCAGCGGACGATGGTGTCGTCGGGCCACGGGTTTTCCGTGTAGTCGCCGCCGGAGAGGATGGTGGCGTGGCTCCAGGTCGAGTTGGGCGCTTGCAGCCGGTTCTCCTTGGAGGCGGCCAGGTTGCCCTTGAAGTCCTGGTAGTTGGTGAGTTCTCCGTCGCTCCAGCGGATGATCAGGTCCCAGTTGTCGTTGCCGGTGTAGTCGCCCGAGGCGATCTCCGCAGCGTGTGTCCAGGTCTCGTTCGGGGCCTGGGCCATGGTTTCTGTTCCGATGCCTCGCTCAGAGACGTCGGTGTACTGGCTGACCTCGCCATCGGACCAGCGGACGACGAGGTCATCCTGGCGGCCGTTGCTGGAGAAGCGGCCGGTAGTCATCTGCTGGGCGTGCTGCTTCCAGGTGTCGTTGGGCGCGAGGAGCTGGATCTCGCCGTGGAACCCCTTCTCGTCAACGGAGGGGTACAGCGTGACCTCGCCGTCTTTCCAGCGGACGATGATGTCTGATCCCTCATCGCCGGTGAAGTTCCCCGCGGTGACTTCGACGGCGTAGTCACGCCAGGTGGAGTTCGGTGCCTGGACACGGATCTCCTTGTCGAAGTAGCCCTTCTGCGGAGTTGCGCCGCGGTACAGGCTGACCTCGCCGTCCTTCCACCAGACGAACATGTCCATGCGGTCTTCGTCGATGTCGTCACCGTCGACGGTGAAGTAGCCGGAAGCGATTCCCCGGGTGTAGTCCCGCCAGGTTTCGCCGGGCGGCAGAGCGGACCCGGGCTTGGGCTGGGGCTGCTTGCCTGCCACGGCGGCGTCGTAGATGCGCTTGACGTCGTCTCCGAAGTAGGAGCTGTAGGAGGTGTCAGGTGAGTGGCCTCCGGTCTTCCAGCCGCCGGTGACGCCGGCGAGGCCGCGCCCGGTGCCCATCTTGATCAGGAAGGGGCCGCCGGAGGTGCCGGAGACGTAGCCCTGGCAGTTGACCTCGGTGAACGTGCCGCCCGTCCAGCCGTCCGCGTTGGCGGTGGTGTATTTCTTGGTGGGCGTGGTGCACGTCAGAGGGTTCTGGTTCGGCTTGTACTTGTCGTCACCGGGCAGGTAGGGGTAGCCGATGACCTGTGTGTCCGGGTGGGTGAAGCCCTGGTTCAGGGCGAGTGGGATGGCGCCCACCACGTCTTCAAGGTTCTTCCCGTCGGCCCGCGGACCAGTCCTCAGGAACGCGAAGTCGAGGTCGGTGGCAGTGTGGTCACCGTTGGGCGCTTTGTAGGCCGGGTCCATGTAGATCTGGCCGACGGCAATCGGAAAGACTCCGTACGGGCGCGGTGTCGTCCCATTGTGTTTCGGGACGAACACCAGCTTGGTGGTCTGGTCGTTGCCGTCGAAGCAGTGCGCGGCGGTGGCGACGATGTTCTTGCCGGGGGAAGGAACGACGGTACCGGCACAGAAACGGTATTGGTCGTTCTGGGCGTAGAAGAACGTTCCGACCTCCTTGAGTCCTCCGAACTCCTTCGACGGGGAGGTGAAGGTGGTGGCCGGGGTGCGCGCCTCCGGAGGAAGCAGGGCTTCGCGTGCCTCCTGTTCGGCCACCGGCTTCGCCTGTTGCATACGCTCCGGGGTCCAGAACGCTTCCAGCTCAGCTGCCAGAAGGTTCACCGGCGTAGGGCTGGGCGTCGCGGTAGGCACGTCTGGCTTCTTGGTCGGCTTGCTCGTGGATCCGGGAGCAGTGCTGGCCGAGGGCAAGGGCGCGGGCTGTGGCTGGGATTGCGCCGCTTCCTCGTAGAGGTTCTTGGCGTCGTCGTCGAGGTACGAGCCGTACCTTGCGCCGGGCTCGTCGCCTCCGGTCTTCCAGCCGCCTACGACGCCGACCAGCGTGGAGTGGCCGTCGATGTTGACGATAAAGGGGCCGCCCGAGGTGCTCTGCGCCGATTCGGCGCAGTTGACCTGGCTGAAGGTGCCGCCGGCCCAGTCTCCTGACGTGGCGGTGGTGAACTGCTTCATCGGGGCGATGCACTCGGTCAGAGGTTTGTTCGGCTCAAGGCCGACGACCTTGGTGCTGGGGTGGTCGAAGCCGGCGCTGAAGGCGAGAGGGACCGAGCCCACGACCTCCTCCACGTTCTTGCCATCGGCCCGGGGCGCGGTGGCGGCGAACGCGAAGTCCGTGTCGGTTGCGGTGTGGGACCCGCCGAGGGCCTTGTATGCGGGGGTCATGTGGATCTTCGAGGGTGCGACAGGGAAGACACCGAAGGGGCGGGGTGTGCTCTCCGCGTGGCCGGGGATGAAGACCAGGTGCTTGGCGGGCGTGGACCCGTCGAAGCAGTGGGCGGCCGTGGCCACCAGATTCTTTCCCTGCGACGGAACTACGGTGCCGGCGCAAAAACGGTAACCACCACCAGCAGCAAAGAAGAACAGTCCGATTTGGTCATTCTTCTCGGAAACCCCCGTGGCATCCGGGATGCCGGAACCCTTAGCAGGTGCTGGGAGGTTTCGATTTGCCGTGCGCGCAGCTTGCTCGTCAACTGGTTTGGCCTGGGCTATCCGCTCAGGAGTCCAGAACTTTTCTTCGGCTGCCGCAGACCCGCTCCTTGCATCCGGGGTCCCGGACGGGGATGGGCTACCCGACGGTCCTCCAGGCGTCGGCACCCCCGCAGCGGTCAGGATGGAGGAGAGGTCCCTTTGACCCAGCCCAGCGCCCTGAACTGGAGAAGCAGTACCTGGTGACGCGGACGGCGATGGCGCGGCGAACGCCGCGGCGGGCATCGACACAGCGATCACCGCTGCCGCAGACGGCAACAGTCTCTTCAAATACACGCAGATCCCCCTAGTCGATTAACGGAAAAGAAGCATCCAATCCGTCGCTCATCTGCAAGGAAATGGAAACCGACTTCCGGAATTTCGGCCGAACCGAAGGCGGTCTCTCTTTCAGCAGAAGCGCCGATCCTTACACGTCGAACCTGTGGGGGATTTTATTTTGGCTGGTAACTACCCGTAGTCAATGTCCTGAAAGTTTTGGAGTGGCGAGTTGCCGCGTCCACTCCTACTCCCCCGAGCCGCTACGTTGATGGAGGGGAAGCGGAGCCTCCCCGGGGGGCACCTGCATTGGTTCCGGATCAAGCCGTCCGGCAGGTGCCCCGTCACGCTTTGGGCGCCTCTCTTCAGCCCTCACCTCTTCGCCAATCAGCCGAATCCTGAAATCAAGGCCGGGCTCTGAGGCGTGGCGCGCCACTGTCCGCGCCACAGGAGGCAACTGGCACCCCTCCATCCCCCGCTGACACTCCAGTTCCTGAGTATTCACCGGCGCAGATGAGATTGTCCTCGCCTGGGAGCACGACGGGGACACCGCCTGAGAGCTGCCCGTCGTAAGCCCGACGCCGTGCCTGAACATGGTGCTCGCCACACAGGACGTGCACGTCCTGCACCAGTTCCCCTACATCGAGCAGCAGGGGATTTCGCGAAACCCAGGTTGCGGGCGTCCCTTCGGGGGCGAGGGGCTGGGTGTCCAGGCGTCGCAAAGGACCCCCGCAGGGGCGTTGTGTCAGGCGCTTCGCCGGGGTTTTCCCTTCGCTGCTGTCTTCTTGGGCGTGGTCTTCTTCGCGGCCGTCTTCTTGCCGGGGAGCGGGTGCACGGTGGCGGGCTCGGCCCGGGTGCTCTTCGCGTCCTGCACGGACTTCTCCAGCATGCCCATCAGGTCGACAACCTCCGCCGACGCCGGCGGCGCCTCATCCCCGCTTGCCGCGGGCAGGGCGCCGGTGGCGGACTTCGCGGAGATGACTTCCTCCAGCGCGTCCCGGTAGGTGTCGCGCATGTCTGACAGGTCGGTGCCGGTGAGGATCTCCGCGAGCCGTACGGCCGCCTCCGCCTCCACCTCCGCCTCCGACACCGCGGTGTCCGGGACGGGGACCTGAGAGGGTGAGCGGATCTCGTCCGGCCAGCGGAGCGCGTGCAGCATGATCACATCGCCCTTGACCCGCAGGAGCCCGAGCCGTTCCCGGTCGCGCAGCGCGAACTTCGCCACCGCCACCTTCGCGCTGCGCTCCAGTGCTTGCCGCAGGAGCGTGTACGGCTTCGCGGAGACGGGTTCGGTCGCGGCCAGGTAGTAGGAGGCGCCGATCTGGATCGGGTCGATGGAGGCCGCGGGCACGAAGGTGACGATGTCGATGGCTTGCGCAGTGGGCAGCGGCATGGCGTCGAGGTCTTGGTCGGTAACCGGGATCAGCGTGCCGGTCGCGGTCTCGTAGCCGCGCACGATCTCGTCCTGGCGGAGTTCCTGGCCGTCGAGCTCGCACACCTTGCGGTACCGGACCCGCCCGCCGTCGGCGGTGTGGATCTGCCGGAAGGAGATGTCGTGCGACTCGGTGGCCGGCACCACCTTGATCGGCCGTGTTGACTGAACTGACTTGTGCGATTCTCAGGTCAAAGACTGGTCGCCGCTGGGCGAAGGAGCCAAGTCAGCGGCCTGCTGCGCCGGTCACGGTCGACCTGGGGTCGCTTGAGAGGTTGCGGTACTCCGCTGCTGTACCGGGGCAGCTACCGCAGTGCGGTCGGGTGAACATGCTTCCAAGCCTCGCGGATTCCATGGAGCAGCTCACGTTGTTCTTCGATCCAACCGCGGTTCACTTCCAGGCTGATGGCCACCCGTGTTGTCTGCTGGTCGGCGACCGTGACAGTGATCTGGTCCTGGTCGTCTTCCCTGTCCACGAGCTGGATGCCAATCTCAGCTACTCGGGCGCACTCGCGCCACACCGCGTCTCGGCCGGCCTCGACCTCGTCCAGCACGTGCTCCCAAGGAGCGAGGTCGTACGGCTCGACGTAGGTGCGAGTGAGTCCGGCCACGAAGTCGTTGTGCACCATCAGCTCGCCGCTGGTGTCCGGAATGCCGGACGCTCCGGATTCGTCGAGTTCAATGGCCACGCTGCCGCCGTACTTGCCAGTGATCCGTAGCAGAGTGAACCGCTCACGATCTTCCATGTCCCACCCCAGGATGTTGGCTACCCAGCCTTTTTGCCGTGCAGCGTACAGGCGTTGCGGTCGGGTGACGGCGTGGGGTCGCAGGAGCTGTTTTGGGCTGGAGTTGCCAATGAGCGACGGGTCACGGCCCCCTACGCCAGCTCCGTGGATTCGGGCAGGTTGTGAGCCTGCCCGCTGTAGCTCGGATTGAGGCCACGACCCTTAGTTCAGAGAAGTGACCAGGCCGAAGGAGGTCGCTCCGGACCAGATGGGACGAGGCACCAGCACCTCCAGGTCGCTGCGGTCCCCTTCGTCCAGCGTCGCACCGTCGGCGGTGCGACGCGTGATGGGAAGCGCCGGGATCGTCGGCTCCCCGACCGGGGTGGGCGGTCACCGCGGGCTCGATTTGAACCCGGCGTAGGGAAGCGGTCTTGGCGGGAGACCAGGCGGCACCGGCCCCGCGCTCATCTCTCGATTGCCAGCCATGGAAGGGCCGGAAAGCATCGTGTCGGCTGAGCTGCTTATGGGGAGATACGAGCGGTCCGCTAGCTGAACGTAGTCAGGGAGTCACGTGGGGTGGAAACAGGCGTTCGATGAGGCGCTGGGGGAACTGAGGGGAGCACGCAAGCAGCTGGAGCGTCTGGACGATCCGACGGTGGGTCTGTCCGCGTTGCACGGCGAGCTCGCGCAGGCCCGGATGAAGATCCAGGAGGTTGTCCAGAACGGCGTCACCGGGCTCCGCGAAGAGAACCGGGAGCTGCGCCGCCGCCAGGAAAAGATGATCGCCGATCTGCAAGAGGGCCGGGAGGAAGTGCGGGAGGAGATACAGCTGCTGCGCGACCTCGGCGACCTCCTGCGCGGCTTCGCCACAGCCGCAGCACCGGCTGCCGTTCCGCAGCAGCTGGTGCCCAGGGCTGGGGTGGACGCCGGGCCTGCCCAGGACGGCACAGCGGAAGCCGCCGGAGCGTCCGTACAGCAGCCACTGCCCGATCATGAGGACCAGGGGGAGAACATGGAGCACGCCGAGGGCCAGGATCCGCAGAAGGACGCCGGGAGCGAGGCGGTGGAAGCCGGGCTGAAGAGCGCCATCGAGGCCGCCTACCGCGGCACGGCCACCAATGCCGTACCCGCGCCCGCCACCTCCGGGCAGACGCCCGAAGAGCAGCCCGAGGATCCGAAGGTCGCCCACGGGGTCCTGCTGCTGAAGGCGGCCGGTGTCGCCTCGGCCGAGCTGGTCCTGCACCGCGACACCTGGGAGTTCCTCTCCGCCCTCGCCGTCGACCACGGCCACTTCCGCACCCCGCCCGCCGTCGAGGACGTCAAGGAGGGCCGCATCCAGGCCGCCCTCTCGGGGCGCTCGCTCATCGCCGTCCTCATCGAGCTCTGGAACACCCGCACCGCCGCCGCCGTACTGGAGGCCGACTGGGCGCTGGCCACCACCGCGTACAACCGGATCGCGGCCGAACTCGCCGGCGCCACCGGCTCCGGGGAAACCATTCGCATCACCCTGGACGACGGACTCGGCCACGCCGGGATCGACGAGGACTGAGGCACCTGTGGGGAGGCCCTCATCCGCGGGCCTCCCCACAAACTCCGCCAGTAACCCGACAGGGGTCTTGCCGGCTGTCGCGGCGGCATGCTGACCATCTCTGGACGTTGTCTCCAGGGTCAGGCGGTGCGGTACAGGAACTCGGGCGCGGTTACAGTGGTCTGGCTCGGCAGGTGGGTGAGTCCGGCCTTCTCGGCGCGGGCCCTGGCCAGGGCGCGGGCCTCCGAAGTTCCCCTGGCCCGTTCCCGTTCTGCCTGCTCGCGCAGTCGCTCGGCCTCGGCCCGCCCCTCGGCGAAGGCGCTCTCCGGCTCCATGATCCGGGTGCGGATCTGCTCCCGCTGGGCGATGGCGATCCGGGCGTCCAGGGGGTGGGTGTAGCGGTGGGCACGATGCTTGGCTATGGCCTCCCGGTAGCCGACGGGCTTCTCCGAAGGCACGGACGGGACGGTGTCCGCGGGGGCCGGTGCGGGGGTTGCCTGGAGTGCGCGGGCCGGGTGCGGGAGGGCGGGGGCGGCGCCGGGCGGCAGGATGCGGATGGTGCGCACGGCGGTGGCGTTGCCCATGACCTTGTTGGCGGCCTCGATGAGCGTGGGGGTGCGCAGCCGGACGGCGGTGGCGTACGGGTTGGATACGGGGCGTACAGCGAGTTCGCCGGTTCCGGCGTCGTAGCCGGCGAGGGCGACGTGGCCGGTGAGGTCGCCGGCGATGCTCTGCCACTCATC
The DNA here is from genome assembly GCF_035978755.1 of Streptomyces sp. NBC_01298. Taxonomy (NCBI): domain Bacteria; kingdom Bacillati; phylum Actinomycetota; class Actinomycetes; order Kitasatosporales; family Streptomycetaceae; genus Streptomyces; species Streptomyces sp. NBC_01298. The sequence goes on along the minus strand of NZ_CP108417.1, from coordinate 43,955 downwards.
GCTCAGGGAGCCGCCGGCGGAGGGCAGTTCCCAGGCCCGGTCGGTGACGAGGTTGGCGAGGAGGGCGGCGAATCCGATGGGTTCGCGGCCGTCGGGCTGGCGGGTGGTGCGGGGGCGGTGGGCTTTGCGGGAGCCGCTGGGCCGGTCGCCGCGCTGCTGTGCGGCGGCGCGGGCGGCGGCGAGGGCTTGGCGGGCGAGGTCGATACCGGATCCTGCCGGGGCCTGCGCGGTGTTGATCGTGTCGGTCATCGAGGGCTCCTTACCAGCGGTTCGCAGAGGTCATCGGGCGGGTGGGGCGGGGGATGTTCAGGGCGCGGCGGACGAGCTCGGCGCCGAAGATGACCTCGGCTGCGCCCCGCCCGAAGTCGGTGATGATGACGCGGATCAGGTCGTTCTTGCCGTTGCTGTACTCCTCCTTGGCCAGGGCCCGCATCTCCGCGGCCTCCTGGGCGCTCATCGCGTGGCCGACGTGCTGGTCGACGACGGTCCCGGAGGTCTTGTCGTAGTCGGAGGGCAGGGCCTGGCGGACGGTGTCGTAGCGCAGCCACTCGGCCTTCGCGGCCTGGCTGCGCGGCCCCTGGGGTACGGCCTCGAGCTCCTGGTGGCGGCGGGCGGCCGCGATCCGTGAATCGCGCCAGCCGGAGACCAGCCCGGCCCGGGCCTCGGGGGTGGAGACGATCTCGTGGGCGCCGGAAAGCAGGGTGGCCAGGAGGCCGGAGGCGCGGTGGACGGTGTCGACCTCGCCGCGGGCGTGCAGCCATCCCTGGACCTCTGCAGCGCTCCAGCCAGCATCAGCGACGTGCCGGACCACCCAGGCGATCCTCGGCGTGGAGGCCCGGCCCAGCCAGGGGATCTCCCGAATCAGCTCAGCGGCCAGCTGGTAACGGCGCCCCACCCTGTTGATCCCACGACGGGCCTTGTCGCCGGACACCTTCCTGATGGACAACTCGCTCTTCCCGCTGGCGATGCCTGTCGTCTCAGAGGGAATCGAGGTAGTAGCCGCAGAAGAAGAACTAGAACTACCCACCTGCATTGGGGTGCAACGGGCCTCACCGGAAACAGCCGTCTCAGACGCCCCGAGAACCCCGTCCCGGACAGGCTTCGCCGGGCCCTTCGGAGCTGCTTTCCGGGGCTTGCGGACCTTCCTGGACGCCTTGCGCGCCAGCTTCGCCATCAGCTCCCGGCCGGCGTCCGCGATCCCGGTCATCGCGCGGGTGTACGCGGGCGCGGCCTCGTCCCGCAGCACCGTACGGATACCCAGCGCGGCATCGAACGCGGGCGGGACCATCAGCGCGAACTCCGACGCCTGGCCACCCTCCTCCGCGACCCGGGTGCCCTTGACGACGTACACGAGCAGACCGGTCTCCCGCAGCATGCGCAGGTGGTCCTGCACCGCCCGCTCCGACAGGCCGACCCGGCGCATCAGGTACTTGATGCCCGGACGGCACGGCGACAGCTGCGCGAGCTCCTGGGCGACACGCACCGTCGTCACGCCGAACGAGCGCGGCCCGTGTGACCGGTAGCGGCGCGGCTCGTAGAGGCCGGACCCGGCGACCCAGTGGACCGCCTGCATCCAGCTGTAGCCCTCCAGCGCGACCCGGCCCGCCGTCGCCGACAGCCACTGCGACGCCTCCGGCACGAACAGCCCAGGCAGCACCGTGACCGCGACATCGTCGACCGACGCACGAGGAGCAGGCAGCAGCACGGCGGCCGTCGCCGCCACGCCGCTCACCGGCTCACCGCCCCGACCGGAGCGGTGAACACCGAAGAAGCCGAACTGCCGAACGCCGTCTGAGTAGCCATCCGGCAGGTGTACGCGCCAAAGCGGACACCTCCGTCTGGAGCTGATTCGTGATCCATCTCTGCCGACCCTGCACCGGGCAGCCTGTGGACAGAGGCCGCTCAGCCCCGGTACCCCTCGGCGCTCCCGCGCTGCGGGCAACAATCTTGGAACCCGTCCCGCCACACGGGACGCCGCCCTCGCGGATACCGCCGTCGACGGACTTGTCGATGAGCTCCGCAAGCGGGTGCATGACCGGGGCGGCCGGCATCGCGACCGCGCGCACCGAGCCCACCCCGAAAGCGCGGCCCCTGGAGCCCCGTGCCGCAGATCTAATTTCCGGGATGAACTCCACAAACGCGCATGAACCGCCTCGCGATCCGGACAAGCGGGACGTCTGCCGGGCCTGAACCGGTGTGAAACGGACAAGGTCAAGCTGACAAGGGACACCACTCTCGTGCACTATGAGAACGACCTGCCTTCCATATAGCTGGACCGGCCACGGCCCCTCGGGGCTGGACCGACCTCCATATCGGATGTGTGGGTGAGCCCCCCTTCGTGAGAAGCGGGGCAGACACCGACCGGGTGGGGGGAGATTTCTCCTCTCGTCTTGGTGTTGCTGAACCGCGAAGCCCCTTGGTCGGGGCCCGCGGGTGACGCAACTGCTAGCTACAGCTGTGGTGGCCGTGGTTAGTGGCCTGGTGTTGCTTGTGGCCCTGGTTAGGGGCCGGAGAAAACGAGCGGCTCGGTGAGCCGCAGCTCAGGACCAGCTCTAACTGGGACCTGAGCGGCCGACGCGGGTGGTTAATCCGGTCGGTAGACGGGCCGCGCGACGGCCAGCGGGTGGTTATTCCGCCTCTGGCGCGCGGTCGATGGCCATTAGGTCATCCCGATCCCCCTTCGGAGGCCGGCGTCGGCATGCCCTCATCCGCCTTCGCGGCTTCGGGGAAGCGCGCCGCAAGGCCGCGGAGCAGGTGAATGTAGAGATTGCGCTGCGGGCGCCGGGGCTGGGCCTGATCCAGTTCCCAGCGCGTTACTGCAACTCGCGTCACGCCGATGGCTTCCGCGATGTCCTTTTGCGTCAAGCCTGCTGCGAGGCGCAGCTGCACGCGAACCTGAGGTGGAGGCAGGACATCGTCCAGGCCGTCGAGCAAGTCGTCGACCTGCTTCAGGCGGTCCGGTTCGGACATGACGCAGCCTCCCATGATCAATAGGTCCCTGAAATATACACGATAAGTACTCGCGAACGGGGATGCTGGTACCACGAACGGCGTTGCGGGGGATGCCGGGTAAGGTCCAAGATCGTGTCCCGACTCGTGCTCTTCGATCTGGACGGCACGCTGATCGACCGTCAGGCCGCGTTCAGTGATGCCGTGACCGCTATGTGCCGCGCTCATGCTTTCGATGCCCCCATCGAACAATGGCTGCTCGCCGCGCTGGTCGACCGCGCGAACCTCAGCGACTTCGCCCGCCTGCGCATCGACTTCGAACTGACGGTGCCCGCCGAGCAGCTGTGGCAGGAGTACGTCCACCTGATCGCCGAGGCCGTCACTTGCAGGCCAGAGGTCCTCGAGGGTCTCCGTCAACTGCGAGCGGCGGAATGGACCATCGGCGTCGTCACCAACGGGGGCGGAGACATCCAGCGGGCCAAACTTGTCGCAGCCGGCATGACCGACCTGGTCGACGGCGTCGCAGCCTCGGGCGACCTGGAGATCCGCAAACCGGCCCGCGAACTCTTCGAGCTCGCAGCGAGCCGCTGCGGCCGGCGCCTGACCGACGGGGGCTGGATGATCGGCGACAACCCGACCGGGGACATCGGCGGTGGGCACCACGCGGGCTTGTGCACCATCTGGATTCGCGGCAGACCCTGGCCAGACGGACTTCCCCCCGCAGACCACACCGTCGATGACGCGACTGACGCCATCGCCATCCTGCTCAACGAGAGCTCGGAGTAGCACCGTGGACCAGCCCACCGTCGGCATCCTCCACCCCGGCAGCATGGGCGCGGCCATCGCCGCCTGCGCGGCGGCCAACGCCACCGCCGTGCTCTGGTGTGCGGCGGGACGCAGCACCGCGTCCGTGGCGCGCGCCGAGCAGTTCGGCCTGACCCCGGTGGGCACGCTGTCCGACTTGCTCGAGCGCAGCGACGTCGTCATCAGCCTCTGCCCGCCGGCGGCTGCCGAGGACCTGGCCCGCGACATCGCCGCGCACGGCTTCACCGGGGTGTACGTGGAGGCGAACGCCATCAGCCCCGAGCGGGCGTCTCGGATTGCCGAACTACTTGAACCGGCCGCCACCGTTGTGGACGGCGGAGTTGTCGGCTCCCCGCCCGTGCGCGGCAAGACGCCGACGCTGTACTTGTCCGGCCCGGCCGACGCGACGGCGAGGATCGAGGCGCTCTTCGCAGGCACCGCCGTGAAGACGAAGATGCTGGGCCCGGAGGTCGGGAAGGCTTCCGCGCTGAAGCTGTCGTACGCGTCGTTCCAGAAGACGAGTCGTGTGCTGGTCGCGCTCGCGGTCGGCATGGCGCGTGAGCACGGTGTCGACCAGGAACTCATCGACATCGCCTCCCGGCGAACCGAGTCGTACCTCGCAGAGCCGGAGTACATCGCCAAGACGGCGGCCCGCGCCTGGCGATGGGGACCAGAACTGGAGGAAGCCGCCAACACGCTCGAGGCCGCTGGGCTGCCTCCCGAGATGCTGTACGCCGCCGCGTCCACGCTGGCACGGTGGAACGACGTCAAGGACGACAGCGAGCTCACGCTCACCGACGCCCTAGACCGCCTCGCCCAGCCGTAACCCGCGCTCATGCCGTCGCCGCCCCCGACCGCTGCGCCAACAGCTTGTCGATGAGCAGCGCCGCGTCCTGCGGCGATACCGTCGTGGTGTCCACGGTCAGGTCCCAGACCATGCCCGGGTACGCGGTCACGTCGTCGCGGGTCGCATCCCACGCCGACAAGCGCGCCGTAGTGTCACTGTCGCCCCGGCCCGCGGACCGCTGCCCGGTCACGTCGCGCGGGCACCACAACAGGACCACGGTCCAGTCGGCTGCGTAGCCCTTGATCAGGGCATGGATACCGTCGACCTGCCCGAGGTGCACCACCGGCACCCCGGCCGCGAACGCGGCATCCAGACCCGGCGCATCGATGACGTAGGTGTTGCCATACCTGGAGTTCGCATAGACGACGGCGTCCGCGGCCTCCAGCGCGCACAGCTGCTCCGCCGTGCCCATCCGATAGCCGGCGGACTTACCCGATCCGACCTTGAGCCGCTCGAACTGCGCGTACGTCGAGCGCAGCTCGCTGAGCGCGTTGGTGACGGTGTCCTTGCCCGCCGCCGGAGGTCCGTAGAGGACGACCCCCTGCTTCGCGGTCACGCGTACATCGCCCCCATCGCCTGCCGGGCCTGATCAGCCAGGCTCACCGCAGTGCCCAACCGGTTGTCGACGACCAGGTGCGGAACCGCAGGGCGCAGGTCCAGGTTGATCGTGGCCATGTACTCGTCCCAGCGCTGGAGCTTCCACGCATCCCGGGCCGCGGAGCGGAAGGTGATGTACTCCCGCATCGACTCCTCGTCGCAGCGCACCCAGACGGGGAAAACATCGACGCCCATGGACGCGGCGCGGTTGGCCAAGCGCTGCATCCAAGCCGGGTCAGTCATCTCCGCGATGAACGGCGCGCTGAGCACCGTGCTGATCCCGCACTTCACGTTGGCCATGGCCGACTGCATCAGGCAGTCGTACTCCACCGACCGGACACGCTCCCTGTAGAGCTCCGTGTGCCGGTCGTTAGGGTCGCCGCCCAACGCAACCAGCAGGCGTTCCACCAGCGGCCGTGTGAGCGGGTCCTTGTCGAGCAGCGGCCAACCGGTGAGCTGGACGAAGAACCGGGCGAGCTCCGTCTTACCGCTGCCGGCGTATCCACCGACCAGGATCAGCACCGGGCGGTGCGGGTCGCCGCCAGTGTGGCGCCGCTTCCAGGCGTCAATGATCCGCTGCTGAAGATCGAAATGATCCGCCTTGTCACTGCCCGGTGCGATCCGATGAATCGCTCGCTCAACAGCCAGGACCTGCGCGCCGTTGAGCCGGTCATCCATGGGCGTGAGCTTGAAGGACGTCTCCTCACCCGGCAGGGCGTTTCTGAAACCAAGGTCCGGCTCGGTGGCTCGGTAGAGCAGGCAGTAGGCGCGCCGGTAGTGCGGACCCGGATAGACCTCGCCTTGCTCGTGCTGCCACAGAGTCTGCGGATTCGCCGCCGGGATGCCCTTCAACTTTGCCTGCTCGGCGACCTCCCGAAGACGTTCCCCGGCCTTCTCCAGAGTCAGCCCGTGAGCCTCCCGCTGCTCACGCAGCCGGTCCGGCTCCCACCCCGCTCGGTACTTCCCCACCCTCTGCCCCTCCGCCGTAGTCATGCCCGCGAGCCTAGGTCCAGCCCCTCAAAACCCATGTGTACGCAGATGTTGAAAACCCGTGAATGAATCTGCGCACGCGCTTCGACAAGCCGTTGTGATGTTGCGATCCTCCCGACCCCGGTGTGATGGGCCCCATGAAACAGGGCGTTCGTAGGGGGAGGGATCCAGTGGCTGTTGACGATCAACATGTATGGGGCGGTGGCCTACTCCAAGGCATCAGCTCGCTCGGCCAGCTCCAGCAAGTCACGCGACGCGTTCAAGCCGGCAACGAGGACCAGCTCGCGAATGGCGGCACGAGCGGCCCGATGCGTTTGGATGATTTCTGGCGCGATGGCTTCAGCGCGCAGCAGGCAGTCGAGGGCCTCTCCCCCATGTCGCCTCTGCGCGTGCGCTCGCCCCAGATCCATCAGCAGCCGTCCTTGGCGCTCGGGGGACAGCCCGGCGGCATCAATGGCGAGGCCGATGTCGAGAGCCTCACCAGCATCACCGAGGTCCACCGCGGTACTCACGGCTTGGATCTCGACGTTGACCGGTCCGAATTCCAGGTTGAAGTCGTTCCGGTTCTCGCCCAGTCGCGCCGCGATGGCGCGAGCTCGGGAGATCTCTTCTTTCGCCTCGCTACGGGCACTCGCCCGCGCGTGAACCAGAGCAAGCGCCAGGTGAAGCGAACCGAGGACGGAGAGCGCCTCTGGCGATCGGCCGTCTTGGGCTACCAGGGCGTCGATGGCAGTTCGAGCCGCGTGTTCGGCCTGCCCGAGGCTGCGCAGACGTACGAACGCCTGCACCATGCGGAAGACGCTGGCGCACACGTTCAGCGGATCGCCGGAGCGTTCCGCAGCGAAGATGGCTCGGTCAGCGGCAACCCAAGCGGCATCAGCCTCGTCCTGGCGAACGAAAGCCGCAGACAGTGCCTGGTACGTGCGAGAGAGCAGAAGGTACAGCTCGCTCCGGGATCCTTCCTGCGCTGTGCGAGCAGCTTTTTCGAGCTCGGGGAGCAGCTCCACGGTCAGGACACTGACCTGCGCCATGTGTCCTGCGTGGGTCAGTTCCCAGAGGTCGTCAACGTCGCTGCGGAGAAGATCAACGGGACGCAATTCCTCATTCTCAAGTCCGGCCAGCAGCGTCTGCAGAGCCGGGTGGCCAGAGATCAGCCGTCTAGTCTCGTCCAGATCGTTGGACAACGACAACGGCGCAGCAGGTTGCGACGGTCCGCCGGCGTCGGACGGAGCCCCAGGACGCAGTTGCTGCACGGGAACGCCCAGCTCATCGGCGATCTGCTGCAGCAAGTCCATGCGTTGGACGGGCTGGATGCCGCGCTCGACCTGCGACAACCAGCTGCTTGTCTTTCCGAGCGTGGCCGCGAGCTCGGTCTGAGTGCGCCCCTGCTCCTTCCGGAGCTTCTGGACGCGTTGGCCGAAGCCTCGGTCCTGGGGATCCACGTCCTTGCCGGTCGGTTTCACGACTCCTCAACTCCTGGACGCTTGCTGAGCTCTTGCAGCTCGTCCAGGAATACGACATCGGTGCTGGTCAGGTACTCCTCGCGTGCAGTCAGGAAGTGCCGGGTGTGAGCCTGTTCCTCGTGAGCCTGAAAGGCCTCACGGTTGGCGTAGAGCTCGTAGAACACCCGCACCAGTGGCTCACCAACGGGTGTGTGAACCACGTAGACGAGGGTTCCGGGCTCGGAGCGAATTCCCTCAGCGGTCCTCGATACGAGGGCGTCGAACAGCCCGGCGGCCTCGGCGTCTCGCAAGGAAAACCGCACTGTCAGTGCATATCCGCTGGCCATGGGACCGCCTTCCTCTCTGCATCGCGTAGTCATGGACACATTCTCACATCTAAAGCAACAGTGCTAGCTAGCACTTCGAGTATTGACTCGCACTAACAGTGCTAGTACGGTTCGAGTTGTTCGGCTCCTCAAGAGTCGAGGCATGAGCGCGACCCCCAAACGCATCACCGCAGTAGTTGTTCGCCCTTCGGGGCGGCCGGAGTAGTCCTCACTCGCTGAGGGCGCGAGAGCACCATCGAACTCCTCCGGAGCCTGACGGCCGCGACCACTGTGTGCACGTCGCAGCGCTGTGCGCTGTCTGTCCTACGGGCGCCGGCCTTGTGCCGTGCGGCCTGGAGGGCAGAGAGAGCATCGCGACGCGCTCCCCGTCACTCCGTCCTTAAGGAGTTCAGATGTCTGCTTCCACCCTTGAGCGCACTGCCCGCACCCGACGGAGCCGGACCCGCTCCCGCACGGTCAACGCCCGCCCGGCGCTCGTCATCTCCACCCTCAAGCCTCACCAGTTCGATCTGCGGCCGACCTGCGCGTCGCTGGTCTGCCCCGACTGCAGGACGTGGGTGCCGATCACGGGCCTCCAGACCAAGCAGCCCAAGGTCGTGCCGCACGACACCGGCCGTGCGGGCAAGGACGCGGCCGTCCGTTGCCACCTGGGCAGCAACCGCCTGGTCACCGTCGACGTGACGGTCAAGAAGTGGCAGGAGCGGCTTGAGGACGGCGGTGCCGAGACCGCCAGCCGGACCGCCACCACGGTGCTGCCCAAGGCGTTCAGCCCGCAGACCGACCGGACCCTGCGAGCTCGTGCCGAGCGCACGGCGGCCGGGCGCCTGGCCGACTGGAACGCGGTACTGCTCCGCGTGGCCGCCGCCGACAAGAAGCGCCGGGCGGTGCCCGCCGGTGACGCCCCGATGGACGGTCCCGAAGTCCCGCGGGACACGCTCCACCCCCAGCGCCCCGCGCGCTGATCCGCCCCGGACGAACGACCACGGCCCCGGCCACCCCGCTTCAACAGAGGGGCGGCCGGGGCCGTGGCTGCTCGTACAGCAGCCAACTCCCCGGCAAGGGGAGTGATCGCGACAGCCCTTGGGATTGCGCCCCTCGGACTGTCCAGGACCCCATGGAGGACCTGATGCTCGACATGATCGCACGCCCTCTCCCCGCCACCCCGTCGAACGGCACCTACCGCGACATGGAGGACGAGGACAACGCTCGCGGCCCGGAGCGCGATGAGACCGACCGCTTCTTCCAGCTGGTCGGCCCGCTGATGGCCGACGACCAGGAGGAGCTGAGCCGGAAGCTCGCCGAGATCAACCGACGGTCGTCCGAAGGAAGCGGCCGATGACCGCGCCGAAGGCCGACCCGGTCTACATCCGCTACATGGAGACGTTCAGCGCCTCCACCCTGCACACCCGCGACTGCACGGCCTGCCAGCATGGCCAGCCCTGCGCGGTTGGAGCACCGATCCACACGGTCTTCGCGAAGGCTCAGGACGCCTACCAGGCCCGGCAGTCCGCGAAGCGCCGCACCTGACCCTCCGGCCCTGCCCGTCGTCCCCGCCCCTTCATCCGGGCGGGGCCGGCGGAGAGCGCCGGGAGCTCCCGCTCCTTCTTCTCGCTCAGGCCGTCCGGCCGCAGAAACAGAACAGCCCCGGGGCGGCATCCCCGGGGCTGTCTCGTACGCACGGACCCTCTGGAGGCCCTCATGCGCACCATCGTACGCACCCCGTCCAGCACGCCCGTCGTTGCGCCGAAGCCCCGTCCGGCCTGTGCCGGCGCCGACCCCGAGCTGTTCTTCGTGCACGCACTGTCGACCCTGCAGATCGCACGGGCCAAGGCGATCTGCGCCACCTGCCCGCTGGTCGCGTCCTGCCTCGAGGGCGCCCTGGAGCGCGGCGAGGAGCACGGGGTGTGGGGCGGGCTCACCGAGGACGAGCGCCGCGCCCTCAAGCGACGCGCCGTCCGCGGCCACCTCGCCGACGCCGCCTGACCGCTTCGACTTCGCGCCCGGCACGCGGGAGCCGTCCCCAGTTTCGCGCCCGCCCAACGGCACTTCGCGCACCCGGCTTCCCGCCCCCCGGGCCGCCGCCTTTTCGTGCGTCTGAGTCGGGTAGAGCCGGTGTCCGATGTCCCGACGATGATCCGCGCCGACCGCCGTTTCGAGACCGGCCCAGCTTGTTTCGCGGCCAGCCCCCGCCGTTTCGCGCACGCCCTGAACGATCCCTCCTGGAGGCCCCCATGACGCTCACCGACTGGCCGCGCACCGCGGCCGACTCCAACCTCGACCCGGCCGGACCGGCCGCCGTTTCGGGAACGCCCGAGCCGGTTTCGCAGGCGACCGGCACCGTTTCGGACGCGCCGGAGCCCGTCTCCGAGACGGAAAACGGAACCGAAGGCAAGCCCTCCGGGATGAAGTTGACCGGCAGCCAGAAGTGGGCGACCGGGGCGATCGTGGCCGCCGCGCTCGTCCTCGCCGGCATCGGCCTGTACTTGTCCTTCGAGCATGTCGCGGTGTTCGCGTTCGAGAGGCTCCGCTTCGGCTCGCTGGGCAAGGGCCAGCTCTTCGCCATCGGCGTCGACGTCGGCATCATGATCATGATCGCGGTCGACCTGCTGATGGCCTGGCTCAAGCGCCCCATCAGCTGGATCCGCTACCCCGTCTGGCTGCTCACTGCGGCCACCGTCGTCCTCAACGCCGCCTCCGGCGCGCCCAAGGGACGGGGATGGGAGCTGCTTGACTACGTTGCGGCCGGCGCGCACGGCCTGGTCCCGGTCCTGTTCATCGCGGTGGTGGAGCTCGGCCGGGACGCAATCGACCGCATGGTGCGGCCCGAGCGGAGCGAGCGTGACTCGATTCCGTGGATCCGCTGGACGCTCGCCCCGGGGGCGACGGCCAGGATCTTCCGCCGGATGCGGCTGTGGGGGGTCAACTCGTACCCGGAGATGACCCGCCGCGACCAGGAGCTCATCGCCTACGAGCAGTGGCTCAAGCGCAAGTACGACGGCGACCTCGCTGAGGCCACCGAGGACGAGCTGCTGCCGATGCGGATGGCGCCCTACGGCTACACCGTCGCGCAGGCCCTGGCCATGCCCGACGAGCAGGAACAGGCAGCTCAGAAGCGGGCCGAGGACGCCGAGCGCCGACGCAGGGACGCCGAGACCCGCAGCGAGATCGCCGACGCCGAGGCCGAGGCAGCCCGGCTGCGGGCCAAGGGCAAGGTCGAGACGGTGCGCGCCGAGGTCGACGGCCAGACCGGGCAGGCCCGAGCGCATGCCCGCGCCCAGGTCAGCGCCGCCGAGCGGGCGGCCGCGATGGAGAAGCAGGCCCTGGACAACGCGGTCGTCGCCGAGGCCGCCGCACGTGAGGCCGAGGCCGGCCGCAAGGCGGCCGAGGAGCGTGAGGCGGAGGCCGAAGCGGACCTCCGTACGGCGGCGCTTGAGCTCCAGGCGGCGGAGAAGCGGAAGGAAGTGGCGGAGGCCGACAAGGTGGCCGCTGCCGAGGCGCGGGCGATCGAGACCCGGACCATCGCCGAGAACCGGCGGGCCACTGCCGAAACGCACCGGGTCGCCACCGAAATCGAGCGGGCCGCTGCCGAAATCGAGCGGGCCGCTGCCGAAGCGGCGCGCGCCACTGCCGAAGCCAACCGGAAGAAGGCGGAGGAGAAGGGCCGCGAAGAGGAGGCCGTCGCGCAGATCGCGCGCTCCAAGAAGGAGGCTGCCGAAGCTGATCGGGCTGCTGCCGAAACGCGGCGGGTCACCGCCGAAATCGAGCGGCGCGCGGTCGAAGCCGAGGACATCGCGAAGCTCAAGCCGCGCGAGCGCGCGGTCCGCAGGGTCGCCCGGATGATCCTCGCCGTCGGCGGCGTCGACCAGCTTCCGCTCGCCGACATCCAGCACGAGCTGGCCGTCGCCTCCCCCGGCACCGCCTCCGAATACCGGCAGGAAGCCGCCGAACTGCTGGCTGGCGGCTACACCCCGGCCGCCTGATCCGCAGATCTCCCGCTGACCTGGTCAGCAACGGTGTCCGGCACCACCAGTGAGGTCCAGCCCGCGTGAATCGGGCTGGACCTCGCTGCAACTGCCGGAAGCAGCCACAGCCCGCCCAGTACACCAGATTTACCGCCTTCAGCAGGCCGGTCTCCCGTACTGGGACCTCCTCTGTCTTCGGCTACGGCGAGGCCGGTATCGGCCGGTCCCGACGAAGCTGTCGCGCTCTCGCCGAGACGTGCAAATGACAACAAAGCACCCGCCCTTCCAAGGAGGAGCCCAGCGTGACCCACGACCGTGAACGCGACTACATCGACCAGAAATTTACCCACCTGACCACGGGCGCGGGGTGGGAGCAGCCCGCTCCCACCCCCTACGGCCCGCCCGTCAAGGCCCCGATGACCGGGCAGGCGAAGGCCCTGATCGCGATGGCCGGACTGGTCATCGTCGGGGCCAGCGCGGTCGGCGTCTCGGCCTTCAGCGCGTCCTCCGGGCAGGCCGAGGTGCGGGCCCAGGAGCTCGCGCTCCAGGCCCAGCAGCTCGAGGTGGAGAAGGCCAAGCTGAACGCTCCGGACGCGAAAGCGGAAGAGCGTCGCATGGCCGGATTCCAGAAGTGCATCGAGAAGGCCGGCTACAACAAGGACGTCTGCGCCGAGGCGTTCCCGGCCCCCGGCGGAGTGGACCTCGGCGGCTCCAGGGGAGCGGTCAACGCATCTTCCGTTTCCGGTACCGAGCAGGGCGGAGGGTTCGGCGTCACCGGCGGGCTCATCGTCGCCGTGGTCGCGATCGGCGGGGTCGGATACATGGTCCGCAAGGCCAACAAGAGCGCTAACGCCGCGTAAGTTCCTTCCTTCCTTACTTCCCGGGCAGAAGGCCCGTTCCCGACCTCCTAGAGGACGTGAACGGGCCTTTTCCTCAGGAAGGAAGGAAGGAAGGAAGTCACAGAAAGTGAGGATTCCGCAGTGACGACCCCGCCCGCCCCGCCCCCGATGCCCCCTGAGCCGCCCACGGTCGCACCCCCGGCCACCGCGCCGGCCCCGCCCCCTGCGGAGGCCCCCGCCCCGGCTCCGGCACCCCCCGCCGGGGGCGGGGTTCTCGCTCCGGTTGCGCTCGCGCGCCCCACCCGGGACGCCTCCGGAGGGTCCGCCGCCTACGCCTCGCAGGGGGAGAGCGGCGGTACGGAAGGCAAGCCCGGCAAGGCCGAAAAGAACACGTCGAGCCCCGGTATGTGGAAGGGCATCGCGGCCTACATCGCGAACCGTCCGCAGCAGCAGATCAAGGTCCAGCACACGATCAGCGAGATCCGCGGATCGTCCACCGACCGCAAGATCAACCACCAGGTCGCGGAGAAGAAGGGCGCCACCTCCGACACCAAGTCGAACCGCACGGCCACCACCGCCCACGCCAGCAAGAGCGACAAGTCCGCCAAGACCGCCGACACCCGCGACGCCAAGACCTCGGCGGCCAGCACCAAGGCCGACAAGAACAGCCGGGACGCGAAGTCCTCCGACACCCGCAGCACCGCGGACAAGAACAGCCGCGACGCGAAGACCGCGGCGACCACCGCCAAGGCCGACAAGAACAGCAACACCCGCGACGCGAAGTCCTCCGACACCCGCAGCACCGCGGACAAGAACAGCCGCGACGCGAAGACCTCGGACGACCACAAGGACCACAACACCCGCCAGCAGACGGGAAAGACGTCCACGGACACGCAGGACCGCACGGGCCGCGACGACAAGACCAGCCGCAAGACCGACACGAGCGGGCGGCAGCCGCCGGAGAACAAGCCCGCCGCCGTGAACACGCCGCCGAAGGCCCCGGCCCCCGGCACGGCCACGGCGCCCGCCCCCGTCAAGACGGGGGACAAACCCACGCTGGCGAAGCCCGACCCGGCCACCAACAAGCCGGGCACCAAGCCCGTATCCAGCCCTCGGGCGCCCGGCCCTGCCGCGCCGGCTGGTCCGTCCGCGCCGGCTGGTCCGGCCGCACCGATTGTTCCGGCTCCGGCCGGCCCCGCTCCCACCGGCAAGCAGAGCAAGGTCAAGCTCCGCAAGGGCCCGTACACCGCCCAGCCCGCCCGCGAGGACGGTTTCAAGGCCGGGGCGCAGGAGGCCACCGCCGAAGCGGACAAGGCCGCGTGGAAGGACGGCTACGCGGACGGCCAGCAGGCCATCCGCGACAAGGCCGCCCGAGACAAGCAGCAGATGGACGCCGCCCGCGACCGCACCCGAGGAGTTCCGCCCGTGCCCGCCACACCCCCCGCCCCGCCGGCCCCGCCCGCATCCCCCGCGTCCGCTCCGGCCCCGCCGGAGGTGACGCCCCTGGGAGCGAAGTTGGTCGGCGACACGGTGCAGCTGTCCAACGGCAGCACCCTGACCCGCGGCGAGGTCCTCAACCTGCGCGCCTTCACCAGGTTCCTTCACGGCAAGGAGCAGCAGACCCACCAGATCGTCGAGGAGTGCAAGCAGGCAAAGGAGGTCTCCGCGGACCGCGTCAAGCAGATCCAGCAGCTGATCGAGCAGTGCCAGGACCCGAAGATCAAGGGCGGCATGCACCTGGTCGCCTCCCTACAGAGGCTCCACGAGGCGACCGAAGCCCAGGCGAGGGAGGCCGACAAGATGCACGCCAACGCGGTGCGCGGCATCGACGCCCTGCAGACCCTCAACAAGAACGCGGAGGTGCGCCACGGCGGCGTCTACAAGGCCGTCGCCGACTCCCCGGAGACCAGCCCCGCCGAACGCGCCTTCTACGCCCGATAGGGAGCCCCCAGATGGCAGAGACCACGTACCGTGCGCTGCGCGCGGAAGTACAGAAGGTCGCCTACTCCGTTGCCAAGGAGGGCGAGCTGATCCGGGGGATCGGCCAGCGCGCCGACCAGAACGCCCAGCGCGTAGCCCAGATCGCCGACGACCTGGCGAACCTCGAAGTGGACACCCACACGACCGGCGAGGCCAAGGACACGGCGCGGATCATGCGCGGCCTCTCGCAGGTCGCCATCGCCGCGGCGTCGGCCGCCGACACCGTGGGCGGCGCCGCGCGAGCCGCTGACGCCCAGGCCCAGAAGTCCCACGAGGGCATCGACGAGCAGGTCGGTGCGATGACCGTCCCCATGGCCCGAGCCGCCTTCTACGAACAGGAGTAACCGAGCATGTCCGAGATCACCGTGACCCGCCGCCCGCACATCGCCGACCAGGTCCCCGCGCTCGTCTCGGTGATCGCCCCTCCCGCCCTGGGCGCCCTCACCCCGCTCCTCGAACCCGGCCTCGCCGCCTTCACCGCCGCCGCCACGGTGTGCGGGACGGCGGCGTTCGCCACCCACTACGTGGGCCGCATCCCCGCCAGCGTCCTGGACGCCACGGGGATCGGGGACGTCCTGACCGCCCAGCGCTCCACCCTGCTGGGCTCCAGCCTCCTCACCTCCATGGCCGCCGTGCCAGGAGCGTTCCTCGGCCCCGCCTACGCCGACGCCCTCATGACCGGGTTCCTCGACCCCCTCACGGTGTCCAGCGTCGTCTCCACCGCGTGGTGGGCGATGTGGGCCAGCCTCGCCATCAAGCTGCGCCCCGCCCTGGCCGCCCGCAAGGTCCGTATCACCGCCCCCACCCCCGAGGCGGCCCCGGCCGCCGCCCCGGGGCCGGGCGGCCTCTACAAGGTGTGGTCCGACCACATCTCCGGCGAGGGCGGCGCGCACCCCGGCCAGCACCTCGTCGGCGTGAACGACGCCGGAGACCGGTGGGAGGGCATCATCGAGGCCCCCCAGGGCCGGTCGGTGAACGTCTCCGCCGACGCCATCGGTTCCGCGTACCGGGTGCCGGCCGCGTGGGTCACCTTCGCCGCCGGGCACCACCCCGGCGAGCAGTACGTGACGGTGCGCCGCACCCCGCCCGCCGAGCTCGATCCCACCACGATGGAGGGGATGTGGGCCCGCCTGGTCCGGCCCACCGTCATGCCCGGCACCCACCTCAAGGACGCCCAGGTGGACCCGGCGACCGGCGGCTGGGTCGCGTGGGTCGTGGCCGACGAGGACAAGGCGGCCCTCCCCGTTCCCAACCGCACGGACCTCGTGGGGGCGCTGCGGTCCACCATGACCCTGGTCGACTACCAGCCCAACAAGTCCGACCCCCGCAAGGCGAAGATCCACATCATGGAGAAGAACCCCCTGGAAGACGGGGTGCCCTTCCCCGGCCCGCAGGCGCTGAAGCCCTCGGAGGGCGGGTACATCTCCATCGGGCGCGGCGTCTCCGGCCGCCCTGCCCGCCTCCAGCTCATCGATCCCAAGCTCGGCGCGCAGCACGTGTTCATCGCCGGGGTCACCGGCTCCGGCAAGGGCGGCGCCGTCCAGATCATCGCCCTCGCCGCGCACCTCTTCGGGATGGCGATCATCTACGGCGACCCGAAGGGCTCCAGCAACCCCGACGTCGAGAAGATGGCTGCCTACTCGGCGACCGGCGATGACGCGATCAAAGCCCTGCGCCTGGCATACGCCATCCTCAAGCACCGGATCGCGGAGTCGGCGCGCCTGGGCCGGAAGAACTTCAAGGCGACCGACGACTGCCCGTGGATCATGACGATCATCGACGAGACCCACATGATCACCGACGTGGCCACCGAGACCGGCAAGGAGGCGGCGTTCATCCTGGACAAGCTCGCCTCGCTGGGCCGCAACCTCGGCATGACGCTGCTGATCGTCAACCAAGCGGTGAACGCGGCCAAACTCGGGGGCGACACCGCGATCCGCACCAACGTCATTCAGGGCGGAGCGATGATCATGCTCCGCACCGACAGCGCACAGTCCAACCTCGTCACCGTGGAAGGCTTCGAGGGCATCGACCCCGGCGCCATCCCCGCTGCCTGGAACGTCGAGGACGAGCCGCTCATCTGGTCCGACGACGTACCCATCAACGACCCGAAGCGGACGTTCGGCCTCGGCTACGTCGGCTCGCCCGGCGAACCGGTGCAGATGATGCGGACCTGGGTCCTGGAATCCGCCGCCCCCTACATCGACCAAGACGCCATCATCTGGCCCCGCGACTTCACCGGCTGGGACGACCGCCACGAGATCGCCGACACCCCCGTGAACGGAGACGGCGAAGCCCCGGCCAGCAGCAGTTCGGGCTGGGGCAGCGGCGGATACGAGCCTCCGCCCGGTGGCGGCTTCAAGGCGCCGGCGGAACCCGCCGCGGACGTCGCCGTCCTGGAGTGCCTCGACGACGCCCTCGGCGTCGACATGCCGAAGGCCACGATCCTGGCCCTCACCGGCCTCAACGAAAAGACGCTCTCCAACACCCTGACCGAGCTGGTCAAGAAGGGAGCCATCGACCGCGTCAAGAACGGCGTCTACCGGAAGAACACGTAGAAGGGAGACACGCACCATGATCGGAAATCTGCGCCGGCCGTCCGAACCGCCCAGGCCGCTCTCTCCCGGCCCCGACGCCCGAGCCGTGCAGGGGCTGATCGGTCAGGTCGAGGCGGTGTACGCCAGCGCCCCGTCCGGCTACCCGGAGCCCAGCGTCCGCCACACCCTGCGCACCGCGCGGGAACTGATCATCCGCTACGGCTGGACCCGCGGAATCCTCTGCGACCAGAACGGCCTGTGCCTCCTCGGTTCCGTCCAGGCCGCCGCCCTCGCCTACGACCCGACCGTGTGGGCACGGGAAGTGAAGGCGGCGGAGCTCCGGCTCATGACCGCCCTCGGCACCGCCGACCCCCACGAGCTCCCCCGCTTCAACAACCGCCAGCGGTGGGCCGGCCCGGTCCTCGACCTCCTGCTCCGCGCCGCGAACTGACCCAACTCGGGCTCAAGTAACCCCTGGGCGCAGGGGCCCCGGCTGCGGTTTCATGAAGCCATGCAACCGAGCGAGGGCATCAGCGACTTCGAGGCGCCGTGCAACTGCGGCGCCCTCGGCGACCACGAGCCCAGCCGGAACTGCTCCCATCAGCCGGTGATCCAGATCGAAGTCACCGGTGGCCGCTCGGCCTGCCTCGAAGCCCTCGGGCTGCTCCGCGCCCACTACTACGTGTTCCCCGAGCACGAGTGGCAGGACCCGCAGACCGAGGAATGGGTGTTCAAGCTCGGCGCCGTCCGGAACTACTGGAGGCCAATCGCGCCGGCCCCGGTGCTGACCCCACCGGTGGAGCCGTCCCCGGAAGCCGCCGTACTCGCCTGCCTCCACGACGCTCTCGGCGTGGACATGGACGAGAACCTGATCGGCACCCTCACCAACCTCCACGGCGAATCGCTCTCCACCACCCTGACCGCCCTGGTCAAGGTCGGCAAGATCGAACACGTCCGGCCCGGCTACTACCGCAAGAACACGTAGCCCCCAACCCCACCCGCCCCGCCCAGCGCCCCGCCCGGAGAACCTTCCCGGCGGGGCGTCGCACTGTCCTGCCCAAAACCCCAGCCACCAGGAGACACCGCCCGTGCGCCGCTACGCCTACCGCTGCACCGTCTGCCGCACCACCAGCCCCGTCGTGCACCACATCGAGGACCTGGCCGCCGAGAGCGAGGGCCACCGCCTCACGCTCCACGGCGGGCACATACCCGACGCCGAAGCCGCCGGCCAGGTCGACCGCCTCGGCCGCTGGTACGCCTCCCTCGGCCCGCTGATCGGATTGCACGCCCGCATCGCCGACGGGCTCAGCGACCTCCGCGACCCCAAGGGCACGGGGCACCCCTTCTGGGCCTCCGCCGCAGCCACCCTCGTCCTCGGCAGCGCGGCTGCCCTCGTCCTCGGCGTCATCTCCGCAGCCCTCTGACCCCAGCTCCGACCGTCCCGCCTGGCCACCGGCCCGGCCGCCCCGCACCCGGGGCGGCCGGCTCCGGTGACCCGGGCAGGCCGACCGGCCGCAGCCCTACCCCGCGCCTGCCACCCCGACCCGGGGCCGGCGGGCGCCCCCGCACGTGCCAGCCACTGTCCCGACTTGGAGGGTTCATCGTGATCACCCCCCGGCCGCGCCGCAGGATCGGCCGCCCGCGCCCCACCACCCCTGGCCCCCGCTACCCGCTCCCCCGGCGCCGCCTGCCCGGTACCTGGAGCCGGTGATGGCCGGCCAGGACGAGGACCTGGTCGACGTCGACCCCTACGCCCCGGCCGAACCCGAGACGACGATCCCGGTGTTCAAGCGCCTGTGCGCGCCGTCGGGGTACGCGACCAAACGGCAGCTCAGGGCGATGGGATTGCGCCCCGGCGGCCAGGAGCCGGTTGCCGAGGTCGAGACCCGCGGCCCGAAGAACGGCCTGCTGTATGAGGTCGCGAAGGCGAGGCCGGTGCGGCCGATGACCCTCGCCAAGGAGTTCGCGCTCGACAAGGCGATGGCTGCGCGGCAGACCTGTGGCACCTGCCGCCGAAGGTACTTCTTCGTGCTTCCGACGTCCCTGGCGAGCTGCCTGGAGTGCCACGACGGCACCCCGGCCGACCCCGCCAGCTACATCGCTCCCCCGGCGGCCGCGCACCGGCTGGCCGCGTGAACGCATCTCGCCCCGGCCGGATCGGCCGGGGCGAGATCACGGGCGCCGCAGCATCGGCAAGAGGCCGGCGCCCTGCTCCCTCACCCTTTCGAGATCAGGAGAACCCAGCATGACGCATCACCGTCCCGCCCTGTTCGCCGCCGTCCTCGGCCTGGGCCGCGCCGCCGCCAACATCGGTGACCACTGGGTCCAGAACGACCACTGCGCCAGGGTCAAGGCCGCCACCGACGCCAAGCCGGTCCTGATGCCCGCCGCCGACCCGGACGCCGAGCCCGTCGCGTACGGCACCCGCGATGGGATCAAGGCGTGCGCCTGGCACTGCCTGACCTACACGGCCACGCAGGCCGTCGTGGTCGGGGCCGGCGCCCGGGTCTTGGGCATCCGGCTGCACCCGGGCGCCGCCGCGGCTGCGCTCGCCCTGTCGGGCATCACCCACTACATCGCCGACCGCCGCGTCCCGGGCGGCGTCCTTGAGCGGCTCGCGACGACGACCGGCAAGGGCAACTTCTTCCGCCTGGCCGATCACGGCCTCAACGGCGCGTACGCGCTGGACTCCGCGTGGCACCACGGCTGGGAGACGGCCGCTGCGCTGCTCGCCACCGCCAAGGCGACCAGCCGGTGACCGCCCGTTCCCGCACCCGCCTGGAGCGCGTGCGCGCCTCGGTCGGTATCGCCTGCCTGGCCCTCCAGCAGATCCAGGACGACGTCGCCGCCGACGGCGTCGGCCAGGAGGAGCTCGCCGCGATCCTGCGCGAGCTCATCGAGGACACCGACCCGCCCGGCGGCCTCATCCCGGCCCTCGCGCAGCTGGTCACCGTTGCCGCACGCCGTGCCGAGCACGTCCAGCCCGACCGCTGCGGCGACGCCTCCCACTACCTGCACGACTCCGCCGCCCTGCTCACCGACAACGCCGGTGCGCGCCTGCTCTGGGCCGCCCGCAACCTCGACCCGCAAGGAGATCCCGCATGAGCAAGCCGACGTTCTTCCCGGAGATGCCCGAGCACAGCATGGTCGTCCTCATCGGCCCCTCCGGCGCCGGGAAGTCCACCCTCGCGGGCACCTGGCCCGCCTCCCAGGTGCTGTCCCTGGATTCCCTGCGCGAGGTCGTCAGCGACCGGGCGGGCGATCAGGACGCGACCGGCGACGCCGTCGCCGCCCTGCACTTGCTCCTGGAGGCCCGGATGCGCCGGGGCCTGTTCACCGTCATCGACGCCACGAGCGTCACCCCCGCGACCAGGGCCCCGCTGGTCGCCGCCGCCAAGCGCCACAACATGCCCGCCGTCGCGGTCATGGTCTCCACCCCGGTCTCCGTGTGCGTGGAGCGGCAGGGCCCGCGGCCGGCCAACCGCACCGTGCCCGACGACACGGTCCGCGCGCAGCACACGGCGATGGTCCGCTCCCACCCGAAGCTGCTGGCCGAGGGCTTCAACGAGGTCGTCTTCTCCGACAGCCTCTGCCAGCTGCTCCCGTTCCTTCAGCGCCTGGGCGATGCCCGGAACGCCGACCTCGGACTCGACGGCGGCGACGGCCTGGGCGAGATGCTGCTCGTCCGCCGGGTGTTCGGCGAGGAGATCCTCCCGCTGTGGCGGTGGAAGCCCGGCTCGAAGGCCGCCGACGGTGACCGTGTCGCGGAGATCCGCCTCGGCCAGCAGTACCTCACCCTCGCCCTCCGGAAGAACGTCGACGGCGAAGGCGACTACGGCTTCGACGTCGCGCTCCCCTGCCCCCACGACGACGAATGCACCGGCCGGGCCTGGGCGCCCGCGTACAGCGTCACCTGCCTCGCCCGCGCGCTCAACGGCGACCTGGACGACAGCGAGGACATCGTCTGCTCCGTTCACGGCGGCTTCGACGGCGCGGACCAGGAGCTCGGCGAGCACGCTGATGAAGTGCTCCGCGAGAGCGTCGGGAGCGCGCGATGACCTTCCTTGAGGTAAGCCGGGAGCCGGGCCGGAGCAACTGGGAGCTGGCCCGCCTCGCGGTTCACCTGCGCGGCTACGCAGCGTACGACGACGACCCGCCGGCCGACGAAGCCCGGCGCCTGCAGGAGGCGTTCACGGTCGACGAGCTCCGCCGGGCCGACACCTTCCTGGAGGCGGGCAGCCAGGACACCGACCGCCTCGCCGCGATCGAAGCCCGGCTCGGTACGGACGCCACCGGCGATGAGGCATGGCTCGCGCAGCAGCTCACGACGGCGTGGGCGCGGCTCGACAAGCTGCGGGACCGGATCGACACCGGCGGCAGCCTCATGGCCAACACACACGTCGCCAGCGCCATCGACTACATCCGCGGGTCCCGGCCGTGAGCCGCGCCGACGACGGCCCGCACCCGCACCCGCTCACCCCGGCCGAACTGCCCGCCGGCGACAGGTGGCTGTACGGCTGCGACGAATGCCAGCTGCCGGTACAGGGCGGGGCCGCCGGCCTTGCCGCGCACCGCCGCACCGTCCACGACCCCCGCCGTGACTACGGCGACCACCGCACCGAGCAGGAGAGCCTCCCGATGATCCGTCGCCTGTTCCGACGCTGCGCCACCGTGCCCGGTACCGTCCTCGCCCCTGAGGACCAGGCCGCCGTCGACGCGTTCCGCGCGATGCTCGCCGCCCTGCGCACCCCCGCACCCTGGATCCCCGGCTGCGCCCAGGACGTCGCCGTCCGGGTCGGTGCCCACATCGAACGGGCGCACACCCGGCCGGGCGACGACCACGGACCCGACGTGATCGCCGTCGCCTTGGTCCACCCCGACACCCCGCACGCCGCGGCCTACGTTTACGGCTACACCCGTAAGGGCTGGCTCCGCTGCGAGACCGCCATGATCCTCGGCCTCTGGCAGCCGGCTTACACCGCGCTCTCCCACGCTGCCTCGGGCCTTAACCTTCCCGACGACGTTGGCATGTTGCCGGCCCACTACGGCGTCGACGTCGAAGCACGGCAGCCCGACGGATCCGGCTTCACCGTGCTCCGCCTCGGCCCGTACAGCCAGACCTGGCTCGCCTCCCGCGACTCCGACCGCCTCACCACCGAACTGGAGGGAAGGGCGGCCACCGTCATCCCCGGGTTCACGGTCACCGCGAAGAGCGCCCCGTTCGACGTCAGCAACCGCGAGAACTACAGCGACCCGTACGAGGCCGACGTCGTCGAGCTCCTGGCCGCCGCAATCGCGGGGGTGAGCGCATGACCAGCGCCCTGTACGAGATCGAGACCACCGAAGCCGCCGACGGCACGAGGCACCCCGCCGAACAGATCTGGACCCCCGACGAGCACACCAAGAGGTACGGCTTCCTCACCCAGGGCGGCTTGCACATCACCGGCATCGGAGGGTCGGCCGACGACGAGAGGCCCTTCCCGGCCGCCTTCGTCGCCCTCGGACACCAGCCCTGGGCCGCCGTCATCAAGGCCGCAGCCGCCTACATGGACCGTGTCCACGGCTGGCGAAACCTGCACCTCTACCCCGGCGACGACCCGGCAGAGCTCATCCCCCGCATCCCGCGAGCCGTCCACACCCACGCCGTGATCCTCAGCCACCCGCACCCCGACCACCCATGCGGATGCGAATGGGAGAACACCTGGCGCCTGGTCTACGCCCCGCCCGCCGAGCCCGGTGCCATCCCCATCACCGTCATGCGGTACCCGGCCGCCCAGGCGACAACCGCTTCCATACCCAGCCCCGACCAGGGGCCGGTGCCCGCGACCTGGGCGGCCTGACCCTGACTCTCCACCAACCAAAAGCCCTGCCCCGGCACGTGCCGGGGCAGGGCTTTTGGTGTTTCTGGGCCAGCAGGAGGCTGTCGGCGAGTTGTTGCCCTCACGCTATGACCCGCAGCCGCTGCATATTTACCTGGTAAACGTGCGAGGAGACTAAGACGGGGCTCACCGTCAGGCAAGCCCCGTCTTCGTCGGCACTCCGACCTTTACCTGGTAAACACCGGAGTTCTTGGACCCTAGGCGTCAGCCATGAGCAACAGCGTGAGCTCCTCGCGGTGCTCGGCAGACATGTGCTCCCGGAGCCGCGCGTTGAACCACTGTGGGTCGGCCCAGGGAAGGTCGGGCACGTCGCCGGACTCCACACCCGTGTTCACCGGGTAAACATCTGAGCTCGGCTGCGCGGAGGTCGCTCGCTCGCCCTTCGACTGGTCAGGCAACGCAACCGTAGGAGCGGGAGCAGCGGCTGCCTTGCTGTCGCGGCGACTGCGGGGCTTCGCCGCCGGCTTCGGTGCGTTCAACACGCGGCTGGCCTCGTCATGCTGTTGTGAGGCTGGCAGCCCTCCGATACGGCGGCCCTCACGGACCGGAAGCTCGCCGGTATCCACCTTCTCCTGCAGTTCACTCGGCAGCTTGAGGAGGGCCAGCCGCTGGGAGACCCAGCCTGCGGTCTTTCCGAGCCGCTTGGCCACTGCCAACTGGGTGCCGTGGACGGCAGTGAGTTCCTGGATAGCCCTCGCCTGATCAAGCGGATGCACGTCCACGCGGTGGACGTTTGCGATCAGAGCCACTTCGAGGATGTCTGCCGCACTGGCCGCGAGGGCGTCGTTGACGTCGATTCGTAGCTCGGCTAGACCGGCCGCGTGCGCGGCAGCTAGGCGCCTGTTGCCGTCGATGACGACGTACTCAGCCTCGCCAATCACTTCAGTCTGGTCGGCGTGGACGGCGAGGAAGGCCGCCGTACGCACGACGGCGACCGGCTGGAGTTGACCGCGGTCCCGAAGCGATGCGGCGGTCTCCTCGATGTCGGTGAGCTCATCGCGCGGGTTGAAGGGGTTGTGCGCGAGAGCGGACAGCGCCACCGCCGCTGGCGGCCGCTTCCCTTCCCCGGCCATGATCTGCTGCCGGGTCCGCACACGCCGCGGGGACGGCTTGGTCTCCGAGCCGTCCTCGTTGATGTCGAAGCCGCGGGTGACTCGCTGGGGGCTGGTGGTCATACGGCGAGCTCCTTCGCCAGATCGCGCATCGCCTGGGCGTGCTCGCTGTCGGGGGCGTACTCGAGCAGCGGGATCTCCCCGTCTGCTGCCTCCCGGCCTTCCTTGAGGTCGCCGATGACGGCGAGGACCGCCGGGGAGGTGCTCCTCTCCCACTGGTCCTTGTTCTCCTTGACCAGCTTTCCGCGGCGGCTGTCGTAGGCGTTGACGACGAGACCGAGGTAGTCGATCTGGATCCGACCCTTACGGCAGAGGTCTTCCTTCTGAGCTCTCAGCAGTTTGAAAGCCCTGTGGGAAGCCTTGTTCGCCCAGACCGGAGTGATCAAGCCGGACCGGTCGGCGAGCTCCCCGTCCCGGCGTCGCACGTAGTAGAGCGCCGTGTCCATGTTCAGACCCAAGCTCGGAGGGCCGTCGATGATGATGACGTCGTAGTCCTCCTCCAGCGGTTCCAGAGCGCGTTCGAGAGCCGCCTCGCTGAACGAGACCTTCGAGAGGGACACGTCGCGGAGGAACGCATCGTCTGAAGCCGGCAGCAGGTGCAGCCGCTCACCAAACCGCTTCTGGTCCAGGGCGACGAGCAGCTCGCGGATGTCGCCCTTCGCGCTGCCCTCCATGTGCATGAGGAGTGTCTCGACGTCGTCTTCGTACATCACGTCCTCGAAGCCGAGTTCGGCCGTGAGGTGGCCCTGCGGGTCGTAGTCGACGAGGAGCACACGCCTTCCGGCCTCGGCCAGGGCCTGCGCCATACCGGACGAGATGAACGTCTTGCCGACGCCGCCCTTCTGGTTGGCGACTATCACCCGGGCCACCGGCTGCGCGTGCAGGGGAGTGGTGGGGGAGGGATGGTGCTCCAGCCAAAGCGTCACGGCCTGGGCGAGCCCCTGGATGTAGGTGACCCCGCGGTCTCCGCATACTGACTTGAAGTTCTCCGGTTCGCCGGGCGGCAGGAAGGTTCCCCACGTCTTGGCCTTGGCGGTGTCGACCTCGGGTACATCGGAGGTCAGGTACCACGCCTTGATGGCGTGCTCGGTGGCGTCCTGGATGTCCATGCCGTGCTCGAAGGCTCGGATCTTCAGGAGTCTGCGCAGCTGAGGAGTGAGGGAGGTGATTAGTTTCTCTCGCCCCCCATTCTGGGTTGGGATGCTCATGCGGCCGAACTTTACTAGGTCCCCGATGTGATGGCGGAGGAGACACCTCCGAATTCGTACGGATCTGCAGCGACTTCGTACGCCGAGTCCGTGAGGGGTTCGTTGCCCGTGGTACAGCAGCCGGGCCGGGAGTACGCTCGAACGACGTGCGGTCCGACGCGCTGCCTGGACACGCGGAACTCGCTCTAGCCCCGGCGCCATTGTGTTGGGGTGTGACGACCGCGTTGGCAGTCAAGGTCTCTAACGAGATCAGACCGTGGGGCCTGCGGCCGGCCCCGGACGATCGCGCTCGGGCGTCTGGTCCTCGTCCTGGCTGCTGTCCACGCCGTGCCCGTCCACGAACTCCGCACGATCCTCACTGCGACCTGGACCTTGCACGCGGCACCCTCGTTATCCGCCGCGGCCTCCGACGGCACACCCTCTACCTGGAGGAACTCACTCACCAGATCGCCGCCGACTGGCTGGACTACCGCCACCGCCGCTGGCCCGCCTCGACCAACCCCCGCCTGATCGTCAGCCAGAGATCGGCGCTCGACCCCGACCATCCCGCCGTCGGCATGACCCTGCTTCGCGACGACGTGCCCCAGGGGCTCACCCTGGTCGGCCTGCGCCAGGACCGCATCCTCAACGAGGCAGCCGAAACCGCCGACCCTCTCAGGCTGATGAGGCTCTTCGGGATCACCGAGAAGGCCGCCATGCACTACGTCACCACCGCTCACCCCGAGCGCACGGCGAAGCTGCCCAAGTGACGTTAGGAGTGGAGCGGCGGGTGCCGGGATCCGGACGGCCCTACGCCCGCAAGGCCACTGCGATGAGCTCGTGGATACTCGAGACGTGGCAGAGGTCGCCCACCGGCTGTGCGGCCGAGGAACCGACTGGCACGTACGGGATGAAGGGCATTACGACCAAGCCTTCGAGCGTGCATCCGTCAGGCAGGACCACCCCGAGCGCGGATGGACGCCGGCGGATCCTCTCGAGGTAGCCGTTCCACTGCTCGCTCGCCGCCACCGCCTTGCGCGAAATTCTCCTGACGGCGTCGTAGGCACCGACCGCGTAGTCTGGCCCGGCTTGGAAAGCCTTCGCGCTGACCAGCCACAGAGTTCCTGCGTGGAAGGCGACGGCGTCGATGTCCGTGATCACATTGCCGTTCTCGTCCTTGACCTTCTTGCCGATCAGCAAGCGCAGCGCGCCGGTCGGTTTCCAGGGCGTGGTGTCGATCGCCTCCTGCACGGCGGCTTCGAACGAGCTGCCCCAGTGGTTGGCCGCGGCCCCTTCTCTGGCCCGCTCGAAGCTGCGCATCAGCAGCGAGGTGGCACCCGTGAGATCGACGACGAAGTAGCGTCCGACCGGAAGCACCACCTTCTCGCGGGTCAGTAGCGTAATTACTCCGCGAAATGACGCGCCCTCACGCCATGATGAGCCGAGCAGTTCGGGCAGTGCCGGACCGTCCTTCAAGCGAGCGATGAACCAATCGCGCGGGCAGCGCAGATAGCCGTACTGGGACCATTCTCCGGGAACGGCCTTCCAGGTTGCTCCGCGATCCGCGAGATAGGTCCAAGCCGCGGAAAGGACCGCGGCGGCGGCCTGGGTCTCCAGGGTCAGACCGACGCCGCTGGAGAAGGCCGCGGGTGCGAGGTCCTCGATGTTCGTGCCGAGCGGGAAGACTGGGCCGTATTTCTGAAGCAGTCGTGCGACGTCATCACGTGAGACGAGGTCTTGGCCGCGCAGGTCCGCCCAGGTGATGATGTTCGCAGATTCGCGGCGGTCCGTAACCAAGCTCGGAAACGAGCCCAGGTGGTTACCGTGGCCTCCGGTGAAGTTCAGTCGGCCGTCGTAGAGCCAGATCGCACGCTCAACGGTGTCGTCCGTGTCGGCAACCTCTGGGATCAGGTTTGGACCACCGAACCTGAGACTCTGGCCCTTGGCCACGCGCCTACGGGCGTTGTACACGTTGAACAGCAGCATCCCGACCGAGCACAGCTCGTCCAGATCGGTCAGGGCATGAGGGGCAAGCCACCACCGGCTCGTGAACAGCTCGGCCGACCTGGACGGGCGACGGCTGGACCCCACCTCACTCAGGGCGAACGACAACACGGCCACGGAGAACGAAGCACGGGCGGCAGGCAGCAGATCCACAGGGTTGATCCGACTCGTGATCACCCGCCAACTCAACGCGGAACGTCGATCAGCGATCTGCCGCAACTGAACACGCAGCGCGTCATACAGCAGGGTTAACTGGTTCCACCCGGCCTCGCCCGTCAGGACATCGCTTGTGACAATGCCAATCCGCTGCGCCTCGGTGGCAGCCCACTCCTGCCACTTCGGCAGGAACCGCAGCATGAACACGCCCCGGTTCGCCTCGATGAACGGCGCATTGAGGATCCAGGCAGGGAAATCGCGTCGCAGCCGAGGGCGCAGGGTCCCGCCGAGCAGGTCTTCGAACGCGTCCACCGCATCCTGGCCGAAGGGATGAGGGTCCTGCCCGTCCGGTACGCGCATGCTCGAATCATTCCACGCTGCAACCGTCTACTGCCCTGTGCAGCCGCAAGTTACTGAGCATTAGGGGCGGTGCGACAGGGTTCGTGTGGCGGACGACTTGTGCTGGCCGAGGCAGGTCTCCGATTACCGCGTGCACCTGGGCTCCGGCGCTTCTTCGTGCCTCAGCCCCAGCCACCACAGGATGCCACGGCGGCGCTGCCCCGAAGCCGACCTGGCTAAGCCAACCCGTACACGTCCCCAGGGCTGATGCGGGTTTCGCTTACGGGTTCCTCTGCTTGGCGGCTCAGGATTCTGGGAACCCGCGCGGTTCCCGTAACCCGGGTCGGAAGGGCCGGTCGGCGCGGAGGTCGGGGACGAAGGCGTCTAGGACGACGTGGCGGAAGCGCCGGCGCTGGGCGGGGGTGAGGTGACGGAGGTCGTGGTGAAGCGCGGGAGGGTCTCGAAGGTGGGCACGGTGGTCTCCTTCGGGCAGCACGACGGAGCCCCCGGCGGGTACCGGGGGCTGATGTAGGCGCTGCTCGTTGGTGGTGTGCGTTCCTGGGCACTTGGTGGTGCTCAGTGGTGTTTGTTGGTGTCGTCCGGGGCGTGGTGTGAGGTCTGCCGGAGAGCGATGACATTTGCTTCTGGCTCGTGGCCGCTTCCCGTGTGGCGGGCGCCGGTGAAGAAAGTTCGGCCGCTGCTCCCGCCTGGCGGGACGTTCCGCTGATCGGTCTTTTCTTGCAGGTCAGAGCCGTGTGACGTGGTTTCCATGACAGTGGATATCAGGGTTGTCCGGGCTGGTCAGATGTACCGCTACTACCTGCGCCAGACCGTTGTCGGTGACGGCCGCCGCCCGGCCCGCACGCCGCTGCGTGAGGCCCAGGAGCAGGCGGGTGTTCCGGTCGGGCGGTGGATGGGCCGCGGCCTGGCCGTGCTCGGACTCGTGCCGGGCGAGGAAGTCACCGAGGGCCAGCTGCGGAACCTGTTCGGCGAGCGGGGCCGGCACCCGTACGCGGACCGGATCGAGGCCGAGCTTCTCGCCCAGGGCGCGTCCCCGAAGAAGGCGTTCAAGGCCGGCGCCCTCGGACGCCAGGTGATGGTCACGGGCGTCGACTTCGTGTTCCGGCCGCAGCCGACGATCTACCTCCTATGGGCGCTGGGGGATGAGGAGACCCGGCTGGTGATCGAGGCCGCGCACGAGCGCGCGATCGTACGGGTGCTGGAGTGGATCGAGGACGAGGTCGCGGTGATCCGGTACGGGAAGGACGGCATCTACCGGGTGCCGCCGCCCGGCGGTCTGGTCGCCGCGCGCTTCCGCCACTACGAGGCACGCTCCGGGATGCCCTTGCTCCATGACCATCTTCTGTTGTCAGTGAAGGGGCAGCGCCCGGACGGGAAGTGGAACTCGATCCACACCACGGCCCTGCACGAGAACACCGTGGCCGCCTCCGCGCTCTACAACGAGCTCGTGGCCGCCGAGGTCTGCGAGGCACTGGGGCTGGCGACCGAGCCGCGCACCGTCACCGAGGGGCGCCGGCCCGTGATGGAGATCGCCGGGGTGCCGCACGAGCTGATCCGCTGGACTTCCCGACGCAGCGACCAGATCGCCGCCTGCCTCGCCGAGCTGGAGCACGAGTACGTCACCGCCGTCGACGACGACGGCGAGCTGAAGTTCCTGCCCGTGGTCTCCGAGACCGCCCGCGCCAAGATGAACCAGATAGCCGCCCGCAAGACCCGCCCGCCCAAGCAGAAGACCCGGCCGCTCGCGCAGCTGCGCGTCTGGTGGAAGGCGAGCGCGATCCTCAACTCCGGGGTGGCCATCGACGTCATCAACTCCCTCCTCGAGCACGCCCGCGCCGCGGCCGCAGCGATCCGGGCCCGGGTCGCCGCCGTCCTCGACGTCGCCCTGGCGGCCGTCGACGTCACCGCGACCGTGTTCGTGATGAACGAAGGCGGCCGCTTCCACCGCAGGCACCTGCTCGCCGAAACCCGCCGTCACCTCGCCCTCGTCCTGCGCGGCCGCCGCCGCGAACCGGGCCTGGACGAGAAGATCGTGGCCACCGCCATCTCCACCCACTGCCTGGACATCAGCGAGCCGAAAACCACGATCGGCCTGCAGAAGGACTACCGCCTCTACACCGCCCGCTGGTCCCTGTCCGAGCTCCCCGCCCGGCGCCGCCCACCCACCCCGGCCCCCGACCCGGACCGGCGCCCTCCGGCCGATCCTGGCGAGCCGGCTGCACCCGGGCCCCCGGGCTCGGACGCAGGGGAGTGGGAGATACCCCGCCTCCCGTTGCAGTACGAGCGAGCCGTCCTCGCTGGCACGGCGGTGCGGGAGAAGCTGCGCACCACCACCGTCACCGCCGCGCGGGGCCAGGCGTACGACGTCACCCGGCACCAGCAGGCCGCGATGCCCGAGCAGCTGATCGTGCCCCCGGGCGCCGACCTCGAGGAAGAGGACGACGACCAGGAGCCGGAGGCCGCACGCGCCGGGGCGATCGACATGACCGCGCTACGGGCCCTCCGGGAGTCCCGCACCGACGTCGAAGCCCTCGACCTCACCGCCGAGCGGCTGCGCCATCTCCAGGAAGCGTTCGCCAAGGCGGCCGGCGACTCCCGCACCCGAGCGACCCGCTACGCCGAACAGGACGACGCCGACGCAGCGCACCCGGTGCGCAGGGACGATCAGCAGGCGCATCGCCCGCCAGAGCCCGGACCGCACCGGGGCCGGGAGGCCGGCCACTGAGTGGACCCGATGCCGTGCACTCGGTGCGGTCGTGCGCACCGACGATGTCGTGCACTCTCCGCATGGATGCTCGGCATCGTCCCGGAGTGCACGACATCGCGATGTGGATGCACGACATCGCCGGGACGATGCCGAGCATCCACCCCGGTGCACCCCGCCGCGTTTCCCCTTGACACAGGCCCCGTGACTCTGTTGGCCAATCCACTGGTCGCCTGTCTGGGCATGGGTGCCTGGGGACATTCTGCGCACCGCCAGAGATCATCACTGCAGGTCAGAAGGCGCGCGATGTGTAAGTCGATCCTTTGACTGATTGGTCGGTCTCCGGCCGGCCTCGTTGGCTGCCTTCGCGATGGCTGCGCGCGGAGTTCACCATCACGCTGACCTTCCCGGTACTGAGCACCACGGCCCCCGGGATCGGATCGGCCAGTAGCGACAACTGGCCGACCTGATTCCGGTTCGATGGCTTGGCTGGGGTGGGCAGTGCGGGCCGCGCTCCTCGTTGCGGCCCCTCATCCGGCTTCATGGCTGACCACCCGGACTATCTCTATGCCCCGAACTTCGTCACCTTCTCCTCCGCCACCTCGCGGCAGTCGACGCAAAGTTCTTGGGTCGGGCGTGTCTGCAGGCGGCGGAGGCCGATCTCGCCCTCGCAGGTCTCGCACCAGCCGTACTTCCCGTGCTGGATCCGAAGGAGAGCACTGTCGACCTTCTTGAGGAGCCTCCGCTCCCGGTCTCGGGTGGCCAGCTCCAGGGCAAGCTCTTCTTCCCGCCTGGCACGGTCAGCCGGGTCCACGGCGTTGGCGGCCACCTCCCTCAGGTTATTGGTGGTCGCGTCCGCGTTGTGCAGCAGCTCTTGCTTCATGGAATCGAGGCGCTTCATGAAGTACGTGAGCATGGACTCACTCATGTACTCCTCGCCGGCAACTGCCTTGTCCGGCTCCAAGGCGTTTGAATCCGACAACATTCCTCCTGCGCTGGGTGCGGATCGGCCGTTTGGCGCGGCCGTCCGATCTGTTGACAGTCCCAGCAATAACAGGCCCGCCCGTCAAGGGGACACGCGTTCCCTCTCCGACCGCCGCCACGCTGCAGGCTGCTTCCTCGCCCAGCGGGTGTGAGCAGTCGAGGTACGGGGCGATCCGGCGAGATCCTTCCGGCCCAAAGAGTCCTTGACCGATCGCACCGCAGTCTGACAGGCGGGACACCGGCCAGGCATGACCGCGCCCTAAGGCCGCTGCGCCTGATCGTCATGGCGCGTGCTCCTTTCGGACCGCGGACCGACGACAGTACGTGCGTGCTGTCGGTGCGCTGGCGGCCCCGAGTTTTCAGCAGACCTGCTTCCGAAGCGGCAGCCAGCACGGCGTCGGTGATGCGGGTCTCCGCGCTGCCCTCGACCAGTCGGTCTCGGAACTCGCTCAGCACTGAATGGTCGAATCCCGGGTCTTCAAGTTTCAGACCGAGGGCGTACTTCCAGTCGATACGTGCCCTGGCAGCCAGGGCAGCCTGTCGGTCGGAGAGGCCCTCGGCGAACTGCAGGATCGACACCAGAGCGAGGACCGCCGGCGACAGCGCTGGCCGGCCCCGCTGGGGGAAGAGATCGGCGAAGTCCTCGTCATGGAACAGCTCACCCAGCGCATCACGCATCCTGATCGCCGGGCTCCCCTGAGGCAACGCGGCTTGGGCGATCCTTCGCGTCGAATCCGGAATCCAGCCCGGCCCGCTCGTACGCAACGACACTGACGCCTCCCCGACGCTGTCCGTCCCCGGCAACGACGCCGGATGATCGGATCAACGACGCCGGGCCACGTACGACAACAGCGGAATTGGCCAACAGAGTCACAGGCCCCGTGTCAAGGGGAAACGCACCGCACCGGGAGACCCGGAACACCGCACCGAAGCCACCCGATGAGCGCCACTTCCACCCGCCAGCATCCACGGCGCGCATCGTGCACTCGGGGGAGTGTCCATCGGGTGGAATCCACCGAGTGGATGTCGTCAGGGAGAGAGTGGAGGCCACCGGGTGGGCGCCACTCAGTGGGCTGCCGAGTGGCGCCCACTCGTAGCTCCACCGAGTGGGTGCGCCTCCACTCAGTACGGCCGGTGTGTGGCTACCGGTGCGTGCTGGTCGTGTGCACGGCGCGGGCGAGTTCCAGGCGTCCGTCGCGTATCACTTCCAGCGCATGGGCGACGTCCGTGGGTTCGGTGACGAAGACCTGGGCGACGAAGTGCGCGATGGAGTGGGCGATGGTCGGCGCCGCGCTGGAGGGGCAGTCAAGGGCCCACATGTGGATCGCCGTCATGAAGAGCACGCCGAGTTGGTCCAGGACGAAGGAGTCGGCGTTGATGTCGTCGACGTCGTCAGGCAGCGCGGTTATCGGGAGGATGAGTTCCTCGGCGATGGCGACCAGCAGGCCGGGGTGGGGGAGGAGCTCGGTCGCGAGCCGGTCCACCGCGTCGTCGTCGCGGGCGTGGAGCGCCAGTACGTAGTCGAAGGCGAGCTGTACCTGGGCGGGGGACAGCGCGCGGTTGATCGGCATGTTCTCGTGCATCGAAGGCTCCTGTCGCACGGCCGCCGTGTGGGCCACGGCGACGTCTCCAGAAGAGTCGGGCTGAGGGCCTGTGGACAGCGGCCGGAGATTTCTCCTCCCCCGTGGGACGGACAAACCCTGCGGACAAGGGGCCATAGCGGACCCCCTTGTCTGACGTCCCGCTCGACGGCGATCCCGGCCGCTGACCCCTTGTCCGGGTCCCGCGCGCGGCCGCGGGCACCCTGTTTCCCCTAGACATGCCTCGCTGCCGGGCACCGTTAGACCGCAGTCAAGGGGTCCTTTTGCACGCTCTCCTTCCACGGCCCCGGTGTGGGGTGGTGAACAAGACGAAGGAGATGTGACGATGGCGACGATCCACCGCCGTCCACGGCCGCCGGCCTGGCCGTGCACTGCCCGGGGAGCGGGCAAGCCCCACATCGGCTGGGTAAGCCGAATCGGGCTCCTTGAGGGGGCACTTCGGAACCTCCTTCGGATCCCACTTGGGGGCCCGACACCCGACTGGGCGGGAAACATGCAGGTCACCGCCCAGATCGGCGTGAAATCCGCAGCGTCACAACCCTCTTCTCCCCTCTTGTTGTCCGTATGGGAGGAGATCATCGGGTTCCAGGGGGGCCCGGCGCCCTCCACGACCAGTCAGGTCCGCCTCACGGCAGGCCGATGCGGCTGGTCGCTCGCGTCGAAGGGGTGGAGCTGATGGCAGGCAAGCGGCTGACGAATCCAGCAGGGTCCTCGAACGACCTGCGCGGGGATGTGCTGCGCGTGCTCGGCGTGCTGAAGGTGGCCACGGCCGACCAGATCCAGAGGATCGCCTCACCCCACCTGACCTACCGCCACACCACCAAGTCGAGCGCATCCAAGCAGAAGACCGCCCGCACGGCCTCGCACGCCGGCGCGCTCTCCGATCTACGCAAGCACGGTCTCGCCGAGAACGGCGGCACCAGCCGGGCGGGGGAGTCGCTGCGCAACCTGACCGTCAAGGGCCTGGAGGCCGCCTCCTACGAGCTTGGGCGCCCGCTGACGGAGATGGGCGCCACTGCCCGTGGCGCGGGTTCCAGCGGGGCCACCCACCCCATGGCCGTCAACGAGACGGTCATCGCGCTGCTCCGCCCCAAGCCCGACCTGAAACTGCTCACCGCGGAGCCGGCCGAAGCGAAGGCGGCCGCGCAGGCCGCCGTCGACGCCAGCCCCGGCGTCGGCACGATCGCCTCGTACACGACCGAGGTCCCGCTCCCGGCCACCGGCATGTGGAGTGCTCCGGGGAAGGGCGGCGCCCAGGCCGACATCGTGCTCACCGCCCCGCAGGCGGGGATCCCGCTGTTGTTCATCGAGGTCGACAACTGCCACGAGACCGCCGAGGAGATCGCGGCGAAACTCGCGAAGTACCACCGCTTCTTCAAACGAACGATCAAGGACACCGACGGCAAGGACAAGCCGATGTGGCGCACCCGCTGGCTCGCCCACACCACCGACCCCGCTGAGGTCCCGCACCCGCCGGTGCTGATCGTCTTCAACCACATCGGCGCCCGCGACCCCAACCGCACCCTCCCGCGTCTCCAGGAGCTGACCCGGCCGTTGTGGGCGGGCGAGCGGGCCTCGAGCGGATACAGCAGCTACGACAGGAAGATCCCGATCATCGCGACCGGCCTGCGCAACCTGCGCGCCCACGGCCCGGCTGGACCGGTGTTCCTGCGCTTCGGCCGTACCGAGATGCAGACCCTGCGCGACGCGGTCGGCAACCCGCGCCGGGACGCGGTCCTCGTTCGCGAGCGAGAGCGGATGAAGGTCCAACAGGAGGAGTACCGGGAACAGCTGCGGCGGGTGGCCGAGGAGAACAAGGCCAAGCAGGAGGCCCGGCGTCCGCTCTGCGCGGAGTGCGGGGCGAAGTTCCCCGACGACCGGTGGAAGACGGCCGAGGCATACCCGGAGCCGGCGCTCCGGTGGCTCCCGACGCTGTGCAAGCCGTGCCAGGACAAGGCCATCGAGGCCGCGGACCAGGCCGAGCGCGACCGCCTGGCAGCGGAGGCCGCCGCTACCGCAGAGAAGGCCCGGGGCTGGCGCTCCCGCTTCCGCCCCGGGCAAGCCCAAGGCGACCCTGGGCAAGCTCCCTGACGTCTGGGTAAGCCCCTTCGCCGGCAGCGTGGGTAAGCCTTAGGTGACCCTGGGCAAGCCCAAGGGGAGCCTGGGCAAGCTGTCGGGATCGGGGGCTTGCCCACCCTGGCCGGAGCGCGCCGAGCGGGGAGGGGATCGGTCACAGCTCTGCCGCGGAGTCTCTCAGCGAGGCGGCGCTGACCGGGGGCGGGTGACCGGTCACCGGGGGAGTTGCATGGATCGGTCACCTGCGCTGACGTGCAGTTTGACCGATCGCCAAGGAGACCGGTCATGCCCGCCCCGGTGACCGATCTGTCGGGCGGGCAAGCCCAAGGCTCACCTGGGCAAGCACCCCTGGACGGAGGCTTGCCCACCCAGGCCGGGGTGGGCTGAGGTTGGCAGACCAGGCCGGACCTCCCGGCCGGGGAGGCCAAGGAGGATCCGGTGCGCAGTTTCGAGACGGGCCAGACGGTCGTACGACGCGATGTCCACCGGTCGGGCCGGGTATGGAGCGAACAGGCGCTACGGGTTGTCGCCGACACCGGCGAGGCACTGGTGACCGCCTGCGCGCCCGGCGCACAGGCCAGGTGGCCCGCCCTGTATGCGAAGGCCCGCACCGAAGGGGACCGGTCGGTGCGTACGGAGGCGTTCGAGGCGCTGGCGTCCGGCCGGTGGGACCTGGCGGCCGGCGTGTGGGAGGAGACCGACCTGCTGCTGTGGAAGCCCCCGGCGGCCTGGTTCAGCATCAACGCCTTCTACGTCCCGGACGGGAACGGGCGCCGGCTGCGGAACTGGTACGTCAACTTCGAGCACCCCACCCGCCGCACCCCGGCCGGGTTCGACACCTTCGACCTCACCGTGGACCTGGTGGTCTCGCCCGACCTCGCCCGGTGGGAGTGGAAGGACGAGGACGAGTACGCGCACGTGCGGCGCCTGGGCATCGTCTCCGACACCGAGCACCAGGCCGTGGACGCCGCCCGCGCCCAAGTCCTCGCGATGCTTGCCGAGCGTGCCGGGGTGTTCGCGCACGCGGAGCGGTGGGCGGCCTGGAGATGGGAGCCGGCCTGGCCCACACCGTGCCTCCCCGGCCCCGTTCCGGCGGCCGGGAGGGTTGCACCGGAAGGGGGCTGGACAGGTGCTTGCACGGTTGCTTCCGGCGGGGGACCGCAGGTGTGACCGGGAGTGGGAGCCCGGCAAAACGGACACCCCCCGTTGTGCCCGGTCAGCACCGCTGGGCAAGCCTGTCCGTGCCGACGACACCTCTTACCCACGCAGTAGCCGTGGGGTAGAGGTCCACTTCACTGCCCGGGCCGGCGGCGACCACGCGACGCTAACGAACTCGGTGCTCTACGTTCCCGCTCGCTCGGTCCCGCGACCGCGTCTCCACCCGGGAGACCACGCCCGGCCGAGCGGAAAGGAATCTCAACCATGACCTTCATCGAGCCCGGCCTGTCCGTCCGCGACGGCTTCGCCGAAGGACCGCTCGCCGACGCCGCGCTGTCCCGCGCGGCCCGCGCCGCGCAGCTCCTCGACGAGCTCCAGGAGCAGGCGCCCACGATGACCGACGGCCAACTGCGCGACGGCGTGCACCGGGCGCTGCGCCGCTTCACCCAGGACCAGCCGCCCACCTGCCAGGTCGACAGCTTCACCGCGCTGATCCGCCGCGGGGTGCGCATCGCCTGGCCCGCCACCGACCGTCTGCCCTGCGCCTGACGCCCGCCAGGCGGGAGGGACCCGCCGGCCCCTCCCGCCGGGCGGGAGGGGCCGGACTATCGGGCGCCGCCGGCCTTCCGCTGTCGGTGGCGGCTGGGAGGCTGGCGGGATGAACGAGGGTGACGAGCAGCTGCTGCGCGGCCGGGTGTACGGCCGTGACCACGACGACCCCAACCCGGGCCCGCTGCCGCACCAGAGGTACGCGGTTCTCGTCGGCGGGCCGCTGGACGGACTGCTGCTCGACATCACGGGCTGGCGGCCGGAGGAGATCGAGGACGGTGTCGCGCTGATCACTGAACTGGGGCGGTGGCCCGGCGGGCGGGCGCTGTACGACCCGCGCCCCCGCGAGCCGCGCCCGGCGGGTGGCCCGGGTGTTGTGTGCCGCTTGTACTACTCCGGCGACACACCTTGACGACTGTTCACGAAACGGCCGGAGATCCGGTGCTGGAACCTGCGCCCCGGGTGAAAAGCCGTGGTCACCGGCGAGCACGGATGGCAGGCTCGGCCTGCGAGAGAGAAGGGGGCACCATGTCTGATCGACCGGAGCCGGAGCGCGTCGAGTGCACCGAGTGCTTTGCCCAGCCGCACGGCGACAACATGCGGATCGCCTACGTCAAGGCGGGCGGCGGGATGAGCGAGACCTGGCACAGCCCCGAGTGCTCGAAGGCGATCACGTGGGAGGACCTGCAGAAGGGCGCCGAGCAGGTTCGGGAGCAGGATGCCTGGGCCAAGGGCGTCTTCCCCGCCGCACACGAGCGGCTGGAGCGGGCCGCGGCCGCGATGCCAGCCGACAGCGCGGCGCAGCCCTTCGTCGCCGCGCTGACCGAGCTGGTCCGGGAGCAGGCCGGCACCACCGGCTTCGTCGGGCTGCACAGCTGGGTGGAAATCCTGGAGCGGCACTTCCCGCCGGATCTCCCCGACCCCGACCGCACCACCGAGTAGCCTGCGCGCCGGCGCGATCGGGGAGCCGGTCGTCTGGAGGCCGGGGCCGCGGTCCCCGTCGCGGCCCCTTGTGGCCAGGACCGCGGCCCGTACCGCCGAACATACTCGTGCCTTCGGCCGACAGCGGCCCAGGATCTGAAACAGCCCGGCGCTGAGCAGCCCCGGATTCAGCCGGGCATGCCGAGCGAGTTCTCGGGGCTGCAGAACGGGCACGGCTCGACGCCCTCGGCGATCAACCGCCGCGCCTCGTCACGGCTGACCGCCCGTCCCTCACCCATGGTGCAGGCGCCCACGTGTACGGACATCGGCACCGGCCCGTCCCTGCCGCGCATCGATTCCACCTTCCAGTCCGGCGGCACCGGCATGCCCCCAGCCACGGACGGCGGCGGAGGTCGCCGGGGCCCGGGTCGAGGAGGTGCGTGCTGGCGCCGGGCGGCCGCGGCCAGCTGTGCCTCCAGGTCGCGGATGGCCTGCTCGGCCTGGCGCTGCTGCCAGGCGAGATAGGCCCGTACGGCCCGCCAGCTCTCCAGGCGGGCCTCCAGCTCGTTCACGCCGATCGCGCCCCGAGCCCCGGCTCCCTGACGGCATCAAGTCCGTCCTCGGCCGCCCGCCGCAGCTCCACCCGGCCCGCGGTGCTCCAGCCCCGCTGCTCCCAGTACGGGTGCGCGCTGATCAGGCAGGACAGGCGGATCAGCGCACGCCGCAGCTCTGCGGTGTGGAGAGCGGGCTGTAGGGCGAGCTGGCGGTAGATGCGGAGCTGCTCTCGCTGGAGAGCGACCAGGTCGGCAGGGAACGGGAAGTGCGACATCCATCCATTCAACCAGTGGATCGAATGTTTGTGCGAATCGAGAATATTTAGCCTGACTAAGGACCTGCGGCGTCGGAAGTTATCCACAGGCTCAACTCCGCAGGGTGTTCCCAACGCCGGGAGCAGCAGGCCCCCGGCCCCGAACCCGGCGCCCTTCGGCCCGCCTTCCCCACCAAACGGAGCGATCCCGGCCCTCTACGGCTCACCGGGGCCGCCTCACTGAACCCACCCGCCGCACCCCCGCAGGGTGCAGCTCCTCACGAAGAGGTCACTGATGCCCACCATCCGCTTTGCCCCGATGACCCCCGGCGCCGTGATCACCGCGCGCAACTTCCTCCACACCGTCGCGGACGGAGACACCGCCACCGCAGCCGAGATCGCCGCGCAGGACCCGACCCTGGCCGACGTACTCATTGCGGTCGCCCAGCGCATCGTCCTGGGGAGCACCAGCGGACCCCTGCCCGTGGACGGGGTCTCCCCGCACGCCTCGGTCATCCTCTCCGAGTACGTCCTCGAACTCGGCCGGTGTCTCATGGACGCCCTCCATCTCTGGTACGCGCAGGCCGGACCCGCCGCGGCCCCGGGCATCGCCGAGGCGATCGTCCTGTACTGCGGCCGGATCCTCACCGATCCCCACGAGGACTGCGCCGACGTCCTGGACCACGTGTGCGCGCACCTCCTTCACGAAGCCCATCACAAGTCGACCCCCTGACCGCTGCGTCCTCAGCGCTCCTCACCGGCCCGGCCCGCTGAGGGAGGCGCGCCCGCTGACCTGATCCGCGTCCCGCCGCGCGCAGCAGCTCGGGCAGTGCGGCGACGGCGGCTGCGCTCTGTACGAGCCGCGCCCCGGCGAGCGGAGCCGCTGGGACTGGTCCGGCGACGCACCCTGACCCCCGTCTCTGTCGGTAAACCGCTCGTTCCCGGGGCCGCGGCTGCCCTACCGTCACCGGCATGAAGCAGAAGAAGCCGGTGCAGCCGGCGCCGGACGAGCTCCGGGCGGAGGCGGCGGTCAACGAGGTGCTGGGGACCCGTCGGGTCGACTACGACGACCAGACCGAGTCCGGTAAGGCGGACTTTCTCCTGGACCCGGTCGATGGAGTCGGGCCGAAGGTCGTGCTTGAGGTGTCTTCCACCACTGATCCCGACCGCCAGGGCCTGTGGGAGGGCCTTGACCAGCACTACGGCGGACCGATCCCCGGCCTGCAAGGGGACTGGCAGGTGCAGTTCACCCCCGGGACGCGCGTCAAGCGGTCGGCCAGGCCGCTGGTCGAACTTCTCCAGGACTTGGAGCGGGATGGCGTGGACAGGATCAGCCTGTACGGCTGGAGTGACAGCACGCCACCCGGCCAGTTCCCCACGCAGCAGCACGCGGAGAGGCTTCAAAAGCTCGCTCACCTCAGGATCGTGACTGCTCAAAGGGTACGGAGTGACAAGGCATCAGGCCGGATCTTCCCCTTCGAAGTGACTGAGGGGACCGCCCGTCATACGGCCGACACGATCTCTCCCTGCGTCGATGACTTCATCAGCTCCAAGCAAGGAGCGAACAAGGTCGAGAAGCTCGCTCGGTACACCGACCGCGAAGGTCACCTCTTCGTCTGGGCCGACCGCGGCCAGCTCGACGTCACCATGGCACTCCGGCGGGGATTCGTTCCGTCCGACAGCCCCAACGTCCCGGACAGCCTCCATACCATCTGGTTCGGCTCACTGGACGCCGGCGAGTACGTGTACCGCTGGACACGCGCCGGGTGGACCCTCGTCACGATCACGTCCTGGGTGACGACGAACTCGCTGACCGATGCCAGCACCGAGGAGTAGCGTCAGCCCATGTACATGAAGGCTGATCCTGACGAGGCGTGGGAGAAGCTGCGCGGCAGCCGGGCGAACCCGCCCGGCAAGGCCGGCGGCGGAGCGCGCCGGAAGACCTACGGGGCGGCACTGGAGCAGGCAGAGCAGATGTTCCGCGCGGCCGCCGTGGTGGGCCCGGCCACTCGCCCCCTGCAGGTCTTCTACGGCCTCAGCCAGGCCGGCCGCGCCATCGCCGCGGCGGCGGTCGACCTCAAGGGCGAGGACTGGCGACTCGACGGGCACGGCATCAAGGCCAGCGGCTTCGACAAGCCCTTCCCCGACATCGAGATCCGCACCGACCCCTCGACATCACGGGCAAGCTTCGTGCGACTGAGCCAGCTGCTCGACTCCCCGGTCTGGGGCAAGGACCCGGTGCGCCTCGAAGATGTCTGGGACATGCTGCCGGTCAACCTCGACTACCCGCTCACGGACCGGAACCGGCATCCCGCCCTGTACACGGACGATCGCAGTATCCACGGCGACCCCCACCCGCTGCTGCACGTCCCCGTCTGCGACATCCCCGACTGGGTCATCGACAACGGCGGCCGGGAGACGACGAACGCGTTCTTCGCGAAGTACCCGGGCCTCGCCCAGCGCCACGAGTACGTCCGACGGACACCCCACCCCGACGGGCCACCCGACTTCACCCGCTACGACCACGGCGGCGGGGAACTCCGAGTCAGCTGGCTCATGCCCCAAGGACACGCCCTCGTCGAAGAACGCCGCGAACACCATCACAGCCTCACCCGGAGCCACGGCCGCTCGCGCTGGTTCCTGCCAGCGATCTCACCGACCGGCCGGGAACCACACCTGCTGATGGCCTGGTGGTCGGTCGTCTACACGCTCTCCATGCTGGCCCGCTACGAGCCGGCCGGATGGGACGGACTCATCAGCGTGGACAACAACAACCACGCCGTGCCGATCGAAAGCCTGCTGAAGCGCGCCATCGAATTCCTCCCGGGCCTCATCGTGGCCACCGTCGACGAGGTCTCAGGGTGACGTAAGGACAAACCAGCGGGGCCGGACAGGATCACCCTGCCCGGCCCCGCTGCTCGTTCCATGTTGCTCACCGGCTGACGCGGATGCGCGGCCCCCACACGAACTCGAGGTCGGCCAGTAGGCGTACGGGCACCGGTGCCTGCGTGGGGACGGCCGGGGCGCGCATCATGCGCCGGCCTGGCGCGGGGCGCGGTGGCGATGTGGACCAGGACGACGAGGCCCTGGTGGCCGGAGCCGCCCCGGACCCAGGGCCCGGTGAAGCGGACATGCTCGGCCGCCCAGTTGCCCGCACACTGCCCGGGGCGCACCCGTCCGAGCAGGTAGCCGGCCGCGGGCGCGGCGGCCGCGGTGAGGCCGACCGTCATCACGCCCACCGCATGCCGACCTTGGACAGCTGCTCCACGCGCTCCGGGGATAGCGCGGCTGCCCGGCTGCGCTGGTTGTTGACCCATGCCCCCAGACGGAACTGGAGCTCCCCGCCGTTTGCGGAGGCCACGGTCTCTACGTGTTTGCGGGGCACGGTCAGGTGGCCTTCGCGCTCGAAGAACTGCCGGGCGGCGCCGAGGTGGGCGATCCACTTGTCGGCCTGCGTGGGGCGCGGCTTCGGCTTCTCCTCCTCGGTGGCGGGCTCGATCCCGAGGATCTGCTGGCACATCCACTGCTGCACGCCGGTGAGCTGGTCCCAGCCGAGGCGTACCGAGGTCACCCACCGTCCGAGGTCCTCGCCCTGGCGCACGACCTTGTCCGTCTCGGTGGGCAGCGCCTCGCCCGCGTCCAGGTGCTGCCGGACCAGGTGGAAGGAGCGTTGCCAGGTCACCGGCCAGCTCGGGCACCAGGACGCGTCGATGTCCTCCAGCTGCTCGCG
The DNA here is from genome assembly GCF_035978755.1 of Streptomyces sp. NBC_01298. NCBI lineage: Bacteria > Bacillati > Actinomycetota > Actinomycetes > Kitasatosporales > Streptomycetaceae > Streptomyces > Streptomyces sp. NBC_01298. Next base: position 1,432 of record NZ_CP108417.1, on the reverse strand, counting down.
CCGCTTTTGCGTCATGGCCCCGGCTGACGACTCCACCGGCAGCCCCTCGGCACGCCGCTCTTCGATCTCCTTCGCCTTCCGGGCGGCGACCCGCGCGTTCTTCAGCCAGATACCCACTGCCGCGCCCTGATAGGTGGCGTCCAGCGGGGCCAGGAGGTGGCCGTGCTGGGCTGCCCACCCGCGCGCGGCGGCCAGGCCCTCCTCCCACGCGACGTCGAAGTGCGACCAGATCATGCCGAGCTTCTCCAGTTGCGCGACGCGGTCCGTGTCCATGTCCCCGCGGCTGTAGAAGCGTCGGGCGTCGGCGGTCCACTGCCCCAGCGGGAACCCGGCGAGGGAGGCCGGCCATCCCGACGCCTGGGCTTCCTCGGCGGCCGGGACGCGGAACGTGAAGGGGACCTTGAGGTCGCCGTGTTCGCGGGCGTAGATGACGGCGGCTTCCACCCCGCGACGCCAGTGCTGGTGCTCCGGGTTGAGAACGCGCAGGTTGATGAACGCGGCGAGCGTGGCCGGGTCGCGGGGCGTGGAGAACTTCAGCAGGGCCTTCGCAGGGCCGCTGACGGCCTCCGAGCCGCTGCCGGTCCCGTTGCCGCTCTTGGCGCTGCCGTCCTCGCTGACGGGCTTGTAGCGGCTCGGGGCCTGCTGTTCGGCGAGGGTCTCCACGATCCGGGCGTCGTGGGCCCGCAGCGCTTCCAGGAGCCTGGCCAGACCGCCGTACGCCCGGGACGTGAGCATGTTGTCCGCCGTCTCGCCGGGGCCGAGGAGGATCGGCACCACCAGCGAGGCCACCTTCCCCTCGCCCGGCTGCATCCGCAGCGCACGCCCCACCGCCTGGACGAGGTCGGGCATGGAGCCCCGTACATCCGCCCAGTACACGGAGTCGCAGTTCTTGGTGTCGACGCCCTCACCGAGGACCTTCACGGAGCCCAGGTAGCCCTTCTCCACGATGGTGCCGTCCGTGGCGATCCCCTCGGCGAACTCGGCGAGCACCCGGCGCCGGTGGAGCGGCGCGTGCTCGCCGCACAGCCAGTCGGCCCACACGGTGGCCGGGTACAGCTCCCGGTCGCTCGCGTGCAGCTGCTCGGCGACGTCGGGGAGGCCGGCCGCGAAGGCTTCGGCCTCCTTGACGACGTGGTGGAAGACCAGCGTCCTGCGAAAGCCCTCCTCCGCCGACGCCTTCACCAGGGCGGTCTGCAGAGCGGCGAGCCGCGCCCCGCGCACCTCGATCGAACGGCTCTCGGCGCCCAGTAGCTGCGCGGCCTGGAGCGCCGTGTCGGTGACGTCCACGCAGACGACCTGGTAGGGGGCGCAGATGCCCCGGTCGATGGCCTCGGAGAGGGAGAGGGTGAAGCAGCGGCTGCCGAAGGGGCCGTCCGGGTCGTCGTCCATGCTCGCGACCAGCTCGCCCGGCGAGCCGGCCTCATCCTCGTCC